>JACRBK010000398.1 GCA_016234525.1 Chloroflexota bacterium | reverse complement strand
TGAGTGCAACTTTACAAGAGAATTGAACTATGTTAAGATGTAGCAGTTTACGGTCATAAAAGTCTAGATCGCCTTGAGGGTGGTCTTTTGTTTTATATTTTTAGGCGAAGTATTTAGATAAATTCTCAACACAGCGCAGGCTGTGTTTTTGTACACTAGACCCTTTTGGAAAAAATTTTATAGAGCCTATAAGGTTTTAGTTTAACTTGTCAGTTGTCTATGGATTGGAGGAGTGGGAATGATGGATGAAGTCCACTACCTGACGCCCCAGGGTCTCAAAGACTATATGGAACGCCTCAACTTCCTGCGGAACGTCCGGCGTCAAGAGGTGGCTGAGCGGCTGCGCCTGGCGTTAGAAGAGGGCGGCGAGCTTGTCGAAAACGCAGAGTACGAAGATGCCAAAAACGAACAGGCTTTTGTCGAAGGCGAAATTATCCGCTTAGAAACCATCTTGAGCCATGCTCAGGTTATTGACCAACAGGGGCCGAAAGATACCATCGGTCTTGGCGATAAAGTCACCATTCAAGAACTGGGGACCGATCGCAGTGAGGTTTATTTCCTGGTTGGCGCCGCAGAGGCTAACCCGCGCGCCGGCAAAATCTCGCACAAAAGCCCGTTAGGGCGTGCGTTGATCGATCACCATATCGGAGATCGCGTCGTGGTCGAAGCGCCAGATGGCGAAATCACCTTCGAAATCAAGTCTATCGACTAATTTCAGACAGCCCCGGCGGTCTGCATCTTCTGCCCATGCCAGCGCCTGCTCGCATGGGCGTTGTTTTATCTATGGATTGTGTTCGAGCAGCGATAGGCTGTTGTGTTTTAGTCAGGAGAGGATCAGCTTCATGTGGGAACCAGGGAATACCCCGGAACAGGACCGTTTTCGCAAACTGCGCGAAATGTCAGACAGCGGCATCTCCGCTTACCCAAACCGGGTGCAGCGCACACATACCGTCTCGCAGGCTATTCAGACCTTTGAAGCCGCAGAGAGCAGCAGCGAAACGACAGAAATCCAGGTGACGGTGTGCGGCAGAATTGTGCGCCAAAACTTAAAAGGTAAAGTCTATTTTGCCCATATCGAAGACGGAACCGGGCGCGTCCAGCTTTTTGTGCGTATTGACCATGTAGGCGATGAGGCTTACGAGGCGGTCAAACGTTATTTCGATCTGGGTGACTTCGTACAGGCCAGCGGCCATATGACACGCACCCGCACCGGCGAAATCAGTGTACTGGTGCATCAAATCACCCTGCTGTCAAAGGGGCTGAGTCCGCTGCCGGTCATCAAAGAACATGTGAATGAAGACGGTTCGGTAGAACGTTATGGGGAATTCAGCGACACTGAAGAACGCTACCGCCAGCGCTACGCGGATCTGGCTGTCAACCCAGAAACACGCAGCATCTTTCGCAAACGCGCCCTCACAGTGCGCGCGCTGCGTCATTTTTTGGATGAACAGGATTTTCTAGAAGTCGAAACGCCGATTTTGCAGCCGATCTATGGCGGCGCGGCGGCGCGTCCGTTCACGACCTATCATAACCAGCTTCACCAGGATTTGTTTCTGCGGATCAGCTTCGAGTTATATCTCAAACGGCTGCTGGTGGGCATGTATGATGGAGTTTATGAGATCGGGCGTGACTTCCGCAACGAAGGTGTGAGTTTTAAACATAACCCGGAATTTACCCAGCTCGAATTCTATCAGGCCTATACCGATTATCACGGCATGATGGACGTTACCGAGCGCTTGGTGGCCTATGCAGCCCAACAGGTAACCGGCAGCACAACGATTACTTTCCAGGGGCGCACGGTTGACTTTACACCACCCTGGAACCGGATCACCATGCGCGAAGCGATCAGACAACGGTGTGAGATCGATTATGTCGAACATCCCACTGCCGACTCGCTGTACCAGGCCATCCGCGCAGCAGGAATCGAAGTGTCGCCCAATGCGACCTGGGGCAAGCTGGTAGATCACCTGCTTGGAACCATCGTAGAGCCAACGCTGATCCAACCGACTTTTATTTTGGATTACCCGCGCGATATTTCGCCGCTGGCAAAAACCGTCCCTGACGATAAGACGCACGTCGAACGCTTCGAAATTTTCATCGGCGGCATGGAAGTCGGGAATGCTTTCACCGAACTCAACGACCCCCTTGATCAAGAAGCGCGTTTTGCCGAAATGGGCAAGCTGTATAAAGACGAGGACGAAGAAGCGACTCCACTCGATGAAGATTATCTGCGCGCGATGCGGTACGGGATGCCTCCCTGCGGCGGATGCGGGATCGGCGTAGACCGGTTGGTGATGTTGTTCACCGACAAAAGCACAATCCGCGAAGTCTTGCTTTTCCCTCATCTACGCGAGCGTTAGTCCTGGTTTCACCGCGGCGGTCTGGCAAACAGGCCGCCGTTTTTGTTCCAGGCCATGTTACTAAAATGAGAATTGGACAAACTCTAGACGCTGACGATAATTAAGATCAATTCTTTGGAGGCATTATGTCGGACACCAAATCATTATCTGACGCTCTAGATTTTCGGGCGATCCTGGATGGCTTAGGCCAGGGCGTACTCATCTTTGATGCTACAGACCGCCTTGTGCTGGATAACGCGGCGGCGCGCTCGTTGTTGGGGGCTAACCTGGTCTTGATCCGGGCCGAAGGATGGCGCGCGGCGGCCATGCTGCTCGACTCGGTGCGTGAAGATCGGCCTTCAGCAGACGAAATTCGCGCGAAGGCCCTGCGGCAGTCGCAGCCGGTGCGTTTTCACACTTTTTTGTCGGGCGCGTTTACGCCCTGCTGGGCGACGGCGCTCTATGGCAAAGATGGGGCCATCTACACCATGATCACCCTGGAACGGCCCGATTGGTCGGCGCTCACCGAACTGATGAGTACCTTCCGGTCCGAGGCGCGGATGTCGATCACCAGCACGCGCGGCCATGCCGAATTAATCCGGCAGATCGTCGCCAAGCAGTCAAAAGCCACCACCGCCGAACAGTTGGGCAAACAGGTGGTTGGTTTTGCCGGGATCATGGCCGTTCATATGTACCGGCTCGAATTGTTGATGGACTTATTGCAGCGCCTGGAAGATATTCGCACTGGTCAGCTTGCCCAGATCATCCGCAACAACAGCCGGCGGATAAAACTGGCTTCGTTTTTGGAAGACCTGCTCGAAGAAACGACCGACTCTCCCCTGATCGAAGACCCCGATCCCAATGTGGATTATCGGGAACGCATTCGCCTGGATGTGCCGGACGACCTTTATATTTCGACCTGCCGCACCTACCTGACCTATATTTTCCGCGATCTGCTGCGCAACAGCCTGATGTACAGTGATCCGAAATCGCCGGTCACACTTCGCGCAACGGCTTCTCCCAAAACGCGCAGTGTGCAGGTTGATGTTGTCGACGAAGGTTACGGTATCCGGCAAAAAGAGGCCGGGCGCGTTTTTATGCCTTTTCACCGCGCCCGCCAGCCTAAAATTATCGCCCAGTTTGGTTATGGACTGAGCCTCTATCTCGTTAAAATGGAAGTCGAAGCGATGAATGGGCGCATCTGGTTTACCAGCGAGGAAAACGTGGGGACCACGTTTAGCTTTAAGCTCCCACTGGCGGGTGAAGGCGGAACGGAAAGCACCAACGGGGAACAATAGTGGAAAACGGCTGGCTGCAATCTTTTGACGAGCTTTTCCTGGGGCTGGATGGCGAGGGGCGGATTCGCCGGGTAATCGGGGCAGCCCAAACTGTATTGGCGGCAGCGCCGCCCCAGCTTTTAGGACTGGGATGGCAAGATTTTATTACCCAATACGCCAGCGAACCGGCGCGCCCCGGTCTAAATTTCGCCTGGCTGGCCGTCTCCAAACGTTATGTTTCTGCGGCGCACTGGCCGGTCTATCTCCCGTTTAAACCAGGATGCATTCTTCGCCTGTGCGCTGTACAGGATGATCCTGAAGTATGGTTTGCCGTTCACCTGTCGGCAAGTTCCATGTGTAATCTGGATACTCTGGTCGAACAGGTGATGCTCGAAGCGATTGAACGAGTTGTCCGGTTAAGCCAGTATGTATTTCGAGGCGTAGACGGTCCTTTGACGGATAAACAGGTCAAAGAAATGGGCGGCGTGGTCAGTCATGCAGAAAGTCTTAGACAGGTGTTAAAAGACCTTCGCGCTGAGGTTTTTAGCCCGGCGGCGACAGCCCCCCAACCCTATGTCTTAAAGAACTTCCTGATTTTCTCGGAGCGCGACTTTTCACACCGCCGTATCACAACGCACCAGTTAGCGATTCACTGCGAATGGGCGGAAGAAATGGTCTACTGTTATCCTGCCGTACACGCCGTCGTGCGCTCGATTTTGGATACCCTGTTGTTGGGCATCACCCCCCGCAGCGCGATTGAGTTATCCGCCCAGAACCAGGAACAAACGCGCACTGTGCAGATCGAAATTCGTTACCAGAGCCAGGAAACAGCTTTTCAGATTGACCAACGTATTGAGCCGCTGAACCTTGCGGACCCGCAGCGGTTAGGGCCATCTAAACCGCTCCAGGTGTTGATTACGATGGCTCATTCATGTCTCAAGCCGGTAGGGGGGAGCGCCTGGGCCGAACCCGATCCAAAAGAGAATGGAGCGCGGGTGATCTTGATGCTGCCGCGCTGGCAGGGGCCGATCTCATAAAGGGTGTCGTATGACTGAATCTCCTAAACTGCCGCTGTTAGAGCGGTTCAAGTATCCTGTGCTGCTGCTCATCACGCTGGCGATTGCAGTGGGGATCGTGGTACTGCTGTCGGAGCGTCCCAAGCCTACAACCATCACCGTTTTTCCTCCCGAACCTACGCTGATTCCGTCTGCCACACTGGTACCATCAGTTACCCCCACGCCGGGGCCGTTTATGGTCTATATCACCGGAGCAGTGGAAAAACCAGAGCAGGTCGTCACGCTGGGTTATGGTAGCCGCGTGCTGCACGCCCTCGATGCGGCGGGGGGCGCGCTGGAAAATGCCGACCTGGAACGAGTTAATCTGGCGCAAATCCTCGAAGATGGGGATCAGATTCATGTGCCAACGCGCAAAGCCGGTGAGCCAAACGAGACGCCGCCTACGATCCCGGCCATAACGCCGACTCCTGGCTCGTATACCGTTTATGTCACCGGAGAAGTTAAGCAGCCGCAGGCGATGATCACGCTGCCACGTGGCAGCCGTGTTGAGGACGCGATCCGGGCGGCTGGAGGAATCACCGATAACGCGAACGTGGGGGCGGTGAACCTGGCGCAGATTTTGAACGATGGTGATCTGGTGTATATACCGCCGTTATCAGGCGAACCACTCTCGACCCCGACCCCCAATCACCCACCGTTAGTCCATATCAACTCGGCCACAGTAGAAGATCTGGATACTTTGCCGGGTGTGGGGCCAGCATTAGCCCAGGCGATTTTGGATTACCGGGTAGAAAACGGGCCGTTTGCCAGCCTGGAAGATCTGGACAATGTACCGGGCTTTGGCCCATCCAAACTGGAAGCAATCCGCGATCTGGTGGTGTTTGACTGAAAATTAGCTTGCAGGAACCATCTGCACTGCCATGACATCGTGCCACTGCCAGCCGTGATAAACATCGGTTTGCGGGGAATGAACGTTGGTCATAATGCGCTGCGGCGAAACATCGCTCGTGAGCGATACCAGCCACAATTCGCTGCTCAGATTATCCTGGCGCTGGCGGACCACAAAAAGATGTTCGGCCCCCGCCCAAAAGACGGCTTTTTCGGTCGCGCCGCCGGGCAGATGAATGGGGCGCAGCTCGCTTTCTTGCAGGGCATACAGATACAACCCTTCACCCTCTACCGCATTCGAAACCGTATAAGCCAGCCATGCGCCGTTCGCCGCCCAATCGAGTGTTTGCGGGACCGGAATCGGATTCACAATAAATTCGCGTGTGCCATCGTTCAGATTAACCGCCGCCAGTTGTTCCTGGCGAATCACCAGCGCGATCCCCTGTGTGTTAACCGGCCATGCCAGCCGGTTCCCCTGGATCAGCGCCTGCCCCTCGACAGCCTCTAGCTGGTGCGCATCTACATTAATGCGGTGCAGCGGCGAACTATTGCTGGATGATCCTGCTTTTATATCCCACACCAACAACGTCGATTCCGACGCATTCCACGCTGCCGGGACCAACAGGGCGCGGTTGGGAGTAGGATTTCTGGCGATTTCGACCCGGTAGCCGGTCTGGGGATTGGCGCGCCACAAACTCTGGCGCAGCAAAGATTCTTGAGATGTGGGCAGCGGGAAAACAACCGCATAGGCGATCTGGCTGCTGCTAGCCGTCCAGACGGGCGGCCCCCAGGCATGTTCTTGGGAGGGAACCAGCACTTCGCTGGTGTTCAATAAAACATCAAACACGGCGAGCTGCCCGGCCCCATCAGTATAAGCTAACAGGTGGCTGTCAGGTGACCAGGACCAATCAGCATCGTCCAGAACAGGCAGGCGTACATGCACCCCAGAATGCAGCGTCTCGATAACATGCAGCGTATGCCCATCCCGGAAGGCTAACCAGCGGGTATCGGGCGAAAATTGCAGATTACGCGGATCAATGATAGACGTAAGGTGCGCGATCACCGTGACTTCATCCTGCGAAAGCTGCGCGATGATCAAGCCATCATCTACCGACGCCGCCACTATCGCTGGCGGCCCGCTGTAGTCTTTGGTGAGTTCGATGTTTTCTAAAGCGTTGTTGGTGTCAGAACGCGCCATCCACACCAGGGTGATCACAAAACACACCAGCAGCGAGAGGCTGGTCAGGCCGGGCAGCAGGCGTTGCAGCCGGAATTGCAGCGTGACTCGGCGTGGGGGTTTGCGCCATTCGGCAGCAATAAGATCAAAATTAAGCGGCGAATCAGGCGACGATTTTTCTATTTCACGATCCAGATCGGCAGACAGGCGTCTGCAAAAAATCTGGATTTCGGCCACCTGCGTGCGGCATTGGGCGCAAACACCAATATGCCGCCGGATTTCTTCTTCTTGATCCGGCAGCAGTTGCCCCAAGACATATTCTTGCAGGGTGATTTCGTCGTAATGAGACTGATTCAGCGGATGCTTTCCGTTGCCAGCCATCGATATTGTTCTTCTCCCAGGCGGGCGCGCAATTTCTCAATCGCCAGTCGCAGCCGCGACCGAGCCGTGTTGAGAGAGCAGCCCATAATCTCTCCCATCTCCTTATACGTACAATCGGCGTAAAAACGCAACACGATTGCCTCACGGAGTTTGGGACTGAGTTGGTTGAGCGCGGCATCCAGGCCGCCTTCGGTTTCACTGCGCATCAAGTGAGCTTCGGGACCAGGGGTGTAATCTCGAATCTGGTTGCCCAGACCCAACCATTGGGCCAGCGAAATGCTGGGCAGAATCTTACGCCGCCGTTTGTCACGCGCCCGGCTAACGGTGATGGTATGCAGCCACGTGCTAAAACTGCTCAAGCCCGCGTCATAACGGTAGATATTGAGCAGCGCATACGTCAGCGCGTCTTGCGCGACTTCTTCGGCGTCGTCTTCGTCGCCTAACAGACCAAACGCCAAACGGAAAGTGCGTAACTGGTAGGTTTCAAAAAGCTGTCTGGCGGCCCGATCATCGCCGTCTTGAGCGCGACGAATCAAAGCAAATTCGTCCATAAGACACCCTGTAATTTTGTGAGGATTGTTTTCGCCCTATATACCAGTGATACGCACCCACTTATTGAAAGTGATCACCAATTTGCAAAATTGATCAATAAATTAATCAGATGCAATCTTATAGCTCAATTTTAGCCTAAAATGTGCCGCCCCACCGGGCGCTGTAGACTACCTGCCCACGTTTGATCACCGTCTGCGCCAGATTGGACCCAAATCGATAACTGAGATGTGGGTACGACGGAACGCCCCAGATCACGACATCGCCTTGTTTGCCGACTTCCAGGCTTCCCACCCGATCCCCCTGGCTGATCGCGTAAGCGGCATTGATCGTCGCCGCTGCGAGCGCCTGGGCTGGGGTCAGGCGCAGATAACGCGCCGCCAGCGCCATCACCAACTGCATATTTTCATTCCAGGCGGTGCCGGGGTTGCAGTCGGTAGCGATGGCCAGGGCCGCACCTGCTTCTAAGAACTGCCGCGCCGGGGTATAGTCTCGGTGAGCCAACCCGAACGGCGTAGGCGGCAGCGCCACCGCGATAGTATCCGACTGGGCCAGCGCTTTAATATCCGCTTCGGGTGTGACCACAATATGATCTGCCGAAACGGCGTTCAAATCGGCGGCCAGTTTCGCGCCACCCAATGACTCGAATTCATCCACATGAATTTTGAGCGCCATTCCATAGGTTTTAGCCGCTTCCAGAATCCGCCGAGTCTGATCCAGGTCGAATGCGCCGACCTCGCAGAACACATCAGAGAACAGAGTTCCCGGCCAATTTTCATCCCACCATGCAGCGACGGCGGGCAGCATTTCTTCGATGATGAGTTGGACGTACCCCTCGGTGTTTCCGGCAAACTCTGGCGGAACGGCGTGCGCCCCCAAAAAGGTGGGAACGAGGTCCATCGGGTGTTCCATATCGAGCAGCGCCACTGCGTTCAGCATCGCCACTTCGGTCTTAGTATTTAGCCCATAACCTGTTTTGCACTCAACCGTGGTGGTTCCGTGCGCCAGCATGGTATTCAAGCGAGCTTTCGCCTGTTCGATCAACACATCCAGGCTGGCGGCGCGGGTCTGCTGCACCGTGCGGTTGATCCCTCCGCCTGCCGCCATAATCTGTTGATAGGTCGCCCCGGCGATGCGCTGCTCAAATTCCCCGGCCCGATCCCCCGCCCAGATCAAATGGGTATGCGGATCGACCAACCCAGGAGTCACCAGCATTCCCCCGGCATCAAGCGTCATGCCTCTGGAATAAGTCTCGTTCAGATCAGAATCCGGCCCGATGGCGACAATAACACCCTCATGCAGGGCAAGTGCGGCATGTTCCACGATTCCCAAATCGCCCAACCGCGAACCGCGCTGCGGCCCGCTGTCGTGCGCGGGGACGGTGCAAAGCTGTCCAATGTTGCGTATCAGGAGGTCAATTTTTTCTTTCATACCATAAAGTGTAACACAGGAGCGGACGCGGGCATAGTATTCCGCCGCATCCGGTGGTACGATTTCCACCTGTTCGGTTGACCCTGTTTTGATCGAGGCTGTTATGCAAATCGACGTACTCACCCTTTTCCCGGCGATGTTTGAAGGCCCGCTCACCGAGAGCATTTTAAAACGCGCTCAGGAAAAAGAACTGCTCACCATTCGCCTGCACGATATTCGCGGGTATACCAACGACAAACATCACTCGGTGGATGATACGCCTTATGGCGGCGGCGGTGGTATGGTGATGATGCCGGGGCCGTTGATCGAAGCGGTGGAAGCAGTGCGCGGCGAGGAAGAACAAACACCCGTTATTTTGCTCACACCGCAGGGCAGGGTGTTCTCCCAAAAAGTGGCTCAAGAATTGGCGGCTCATCCTCGCCTGATCTTGGTCTGTGGACGTTATGAAGGGGTCGATGAACGGGTCCGGCAGTCGGTGGTCACCGACCAGATCAGCATCGGCGATTATGTGATCACTGGCGGCGAACTGGCCGCCATGATCTTGATTGATGCCATATCACGCTTGATCCCCGGTGTATTAGGAGCGCGTTGGGCTGCTGAAGAAGATTCACACGCGATGGGGCTGCTTGAATATCCGCATTACACACGCCCACCTGTTTTTCGTGATATGCCCGTGCCGGACGTGCTGCTGAGCGGCGATCATGCCGTGATCCAGACGTGGCGGCGGCGCGAAGCGATCCGGCGCACCTGGCAGCGCCGCCCTGATCTTTTGTTGACAGCCGAATTAACCGAGGCCGAACGCTGGTTCCTGGCGGAACTGGCTGAAACTGATGCGCCTCTGCCCGGCTAATACGGTTATTGAGCGGGTGGCACCCAGCGCAGCCCATTGTGTGCCAGCGGATAATCTTCAGGCCAGACGCCTAACGATTGCAGCACTTCGTCGCGCGCGTAAAAATAGCCGCCTTCGATAAACTTCCGCCGCTGCTGGGTATCCACCTGGAGTTCGGCCACCAACCGGCATTCACATTGGAACCCCATATTTGCCAGATCAAACGGCACGGAGTCGAATACGGCCAGGGTGATGTCCTGGTAGACCTCATCCAACGCATCAATGCGCCGCCGCGCCAGTTCAGCATTCAGCCCGTCGAACATGCCGATCGGAACCTGGATCGTCACACATTCAAACAGTGATCGTGTTGCCAGCACCATGCAGCCGACTTGCAACGACCCGACACAAATGCTCCCATACTGCGCCAGAGCATCTGTCGGCGCGGGAACCTGGATCGAAACCGCCTCCCCGGCGGTACCGGGGATAAATCGTTCGGCAAATGGCCCGCTGATCGCGTCGTGCCGCCAGATCGTTTCTATAATGCGCTGCCATTGT
>JACRBK010000051.1 GCA_016234525.1 Chloroflexota bacterium | reverse complement strand
TCCCTTCGATAAACAGCCGCACCTGCCCACGATACTCGTTACGAGTCAGGGTTGGATTGACCTCATCGAACGGTACGATCACCGTTTCCTGCACGGGTTGATCGGGGGCCGCAGTTTCCTGATCGGCGGTGTTGGATGAGCCAGAGTCCTCGCTTGCAAAAAACACCAGCAGTCCACAAGCCAGCAAACCGGGGATGATTCCCGCCAAGATCAGCGCCAGTTTCTCTGATAGTTTGCTGGCGGCTTTGGGGGAGCGTTTACGTTTGGGCTTAGGATCCATCATTACCCTTCGCGCGCCAAAACTGCTGCTGCCGCATCTTCTTTGAGCGCGGTAATCCGCATATAGGCTTTTTCCTGCGGGCTGAGATCGGGCGGGTAAATGCTGTCGTCGTAGGTTTCGAGGATACGATACCCTTCTTTGACATAACTGCGGATGGTGTGGGCGCTGATCCCCATTTCATCGGCAGCCAGTTCTGCCGACATGCCTTCAACCACGCACAAATCGAGCGCCTGCCGCACACGCGGCGTCAGGTCGGGATATTCGCGCCGCTCTGGGACCACGACCGCGCGAAACAACCGCCCCTCAAATTCATCTTTCAGGGCCTCTTTGACGCTACTCGTAACCACAAAATCGTATTGGCGCGCCCAGATGATCGCCGCCGCCAGCCGGATGCGTAATTCGTTGCGCAGCAGATACCCGTTTACCCTGGCTTTTTCGACCGCGCGCACCGTTTCCATGTTCAGATAACGATCTAACACCAGGGTCATCACATTCGGGATAGTGTCTTCGATGTCTTTGACCAACCGGGCCAGTTCAGCGGGGGAAGGGGCGGCTTGCGCATCGAGCAGCACCACATCCGGCCATTCAGTCTGAGGAACCTTGCTCACATAAAAACGCACGGCGTCCAGTGAGTCTGCCAGGTAAACCACACGGGTGCGGCGATCCCAGGCCAGATAACTGTTCATGGCCTGCCGGGAATAAAAATCGGTTTCGAGGACCAGCACTTTAAGATTGGGTATTTTTTTCATCGATTCCCCCTTTGCAGCGCCCGCAGAAGCGCCACCATCCGCTTAAGAACAAATGTGACGCGCTGATTGTAACGCAATTTCGCCTCTTGCGCCGACATAATCTATAGTTAATATTAGGTTCAACGCCAGTCATTCGCGGGGAGATTCGCCATGCCTAAAGCCCATATCCTGATGCTCACACCCTATCTGCCCTATCCGCCCAACAGCGGAGGGCGCAGCCGAACTTATAATCTGGTAAAACATCTGAGCAAAGATTGTTGGGTCACACTGGTGTGTTTTGGGCGGCCCGATGAAAAAGCATTTGATCTGGCTCCCCTGCGCGAAGTGTGCGATCTCACGGTGGTGGATCGTCCGCCCAGCCCCCGCACACGTCAGGCCGCCTGGCTCAGTCTGACGTCGGCCAAACCTGTGACGATGCGGCTGTACCATTCGCGGCAGATGGAGCAAGCCATCGAGCGGCTGCTGACCCACAGCACCATCGGCCTGATTCATGTCGAATCGTTTTATATGCTGCCCAATTTGCCCAAACACCTGGGCGTACCGGTGCTGCTCTCTGAACCGGCAATTGAATATATCGCCTGGGGTCGTCATGCCAAAGTGGCGCGGCCCTGGTATATGCGGCCCGGCATCGCCCTGGAAGCCTACAAAATGCGGCTGTGGGAACCGCGCGCGTGGTCCGAGGCGACGGTGGTCGGCGTGATGTCCGGTGTCGATCAAGAGATCGTCCGGCAGGCGACGCCCGGTGTAAAGACCGTGTTGGCTCCCAATGGCGTTGATGTGGATTATTTCCAGCCGGATCCCGACGAGGGGCGCGACGGTCGCACGGCGGTCTATATGGGCGATTATAAATATTTCCCGAACACCGATGCAGCGTTGTATTTTACACAAGAAATTATGCCGTTGATCCGCGAGCAGCGTGACGATTTTCAATTCACCCTGATCGGCAAAGACCCGCCGCCCGATCTGCTGGCCCTGGAAGATGATCCGTCCCTGCCGGTCAGTGTCGCCGGGCTGGTGGACGATACGCGCCCGTATTTGCAGCACAGCGCTGTATTTGTCTGTCCACTGCGCAGCGGCAGCGGCACACGCTTCAAACTGTTAGAGGCGCTGGCGTGCGGCTGCCCGGTGGTCAGTACGTCGGTGGGCGCGGAAGGGTTGGGCGCGGTGGACGGAGAACATATGCTGATCCGCGACACGCCCCGCGACTTTGCCCAGGCGGTGATCAGTTTGCTCAAAGACCCGGCGCTGGGCGCTCGCCTGGGGCAGCAGGGCCGCACCTGGGTGATGGAAAATCACGCCTGGACGCGCAGCGCCGCCCGTCTGCGCGAGGTCTACAGCCAGTTGATCGGCCATGAGGATCCCACCCTGCACATGGACGCGCGCGAAAAAGCGGCGTTTGTGGAGCGGCTGCAAGAGGCGCTCGAGGAGATCGACCGGCAGGAAAAATCCGGTCAGTAGGGGCCGAAAACTAGCCTTCAGCGCTCAGCTTTCAGCTATCAGCAAAAACAGAGCGCTCCAAGCCGCGCCCTTCGCAAACCACAGTCGGCTGCGGTCCCCTCTCCAACCCAGTTGGAGAGGGGGTAGGGGGTGAGGTGGCTTTTGACTTACCCCCTAGGGCGCGTGTCCCACTACTTCGTAATGCACCACATTCGGTTCAAACTCCAACAAATAACCCGCGTCCTCAGGATAATATTTAGCAACCTCAACAGCATCCCCGGCGAACTGTTTGATCGCGTCGAGACTTTCCCAAAACGTCAGCGTGATAAAATGCGTGATCTCACCCTCGGCGCGCTCCAAAATATGAACACTGAGGTTGCCCGTCACGGAGCGATAGTCCGGGATGGCGCGCGCGTTCAAAAACGCGCGGTAATCTCCGGCTTTGCTGGTCGGCACGCACCCGTGCCACATACGTACAATCATGGCTTTCTCCTGAAAATCAATCAGAACGCGCGCAGCGGAACCCCACATAACCGTTGGTATAGTGCATCAACATCCGGCTGCGATTGGTGGCGCGCAGCAGCAGCGGATCGCGGATCGTCCACGATCCACCGCGCACAACTCGATGATCACCCTCGGCGGGGCCAGTGGGGTTGACCTGGGGATCGGTGGGGTAGGGGCCGTACCAATCGGCCAGCCATTCCCAGACATTGCCGGTCAGATCCAGCGCGCCCACCCAGGACGCTCCAGCGGGGCGGCTGCCGGTAGGCGCTGTCTCTCCGCCGGAGGTGTCGCCATAGACTGTATTTTCGCCCACAAACGTATTACCCCAGGGGTACAGCCAGCCTTCTGGCCCGCGTGCAGCATATTCCCATTCCGCTTCGGTAGGCAGACGCCCGCCGCGTTTCTCGCAAAAACGCCGCGCCGCGTGCCAGGTGACACGCTCACGCGGGTGATCGGCTTGCGACCAGCGGCTGGCAACCAGCCCGGCATTTCCACCGAACTGCTTAAATTGGGCGTTGCTCACTTCATAACGATCCAGCCAGAAGGGAACATCAAAACAGACCGTGTGGATGGGTTGGGCTTCGGCCTTATTTTCATTTTCGGCGCTGCCCATCTCAAAACACCCGGCGGGGACCATCACCATCTCCACGCCGTCAAACGATTGGATGATCGGGGTCCAGCCCTGATTCGCGCTCCTGGCAGGGAAAAAAGCCGGGGTAGGCGTGGGGATCGCTGTCAGTGGATCGGCGGTCCAGACACCTCCCAGCAGCAGCACGCCCACCGGGATCAACCATAACCATCGTTTGCGCATCGTTAAAAAAATCTCCCCTTTTCCAGGCAGAAAAGGGGAGCGGGTTCACTTATTCCGGGAGTTTGATGTAACATTCGCCCGCGTCGATCTCGCAGGTTGCCAGTGGGGGTGTGCCAGCCCCTAACCGGACAGTAAAGACAGCGCCATCGCGGGTGGAAACCCAGAAATAACGAGTTTCAACGCCAGTGCGGAACCAGCCGAGGAAGGGATAACACAGGTTATTATCTGGGTTCGTCTGTGTTCCTTCGGCGCGGACCACCTGATAACATCCCCCGGCGGACATCTGGCTGGGCGGAATGTCGATGTCGCCGCGCACCCACAGCGCGGTAGAAAAACTGCGGGTTTCGCCGTTCGCCAGTATTTGTTCAAAAATTAGCCCGCTGATGTCCTGCGTATCGCCTGACACGTTGACCACCATGAAGGCGTTCGAGTCGTAGATCAGACGCAGTTCGCCCGGCGCTTCGGTGGTCGGGACGGGCGTCGGGGTCACCGGGATTGGGGTGGGGGTGATGGCGGTGGCATCGTTGGTATTAAATTCACATAGCCCTGCCGTGACTTCACAGGTCGCAAACAGCAGCGTATTCGTCGTGTTGCGTACTGTGAACACGGCATCCGAGCGGGTAGAAATCCAGAAATAGCGCGAAGTAACCGTCGTCTGAAAATAGCCTAAAAATTCCGGGCATATCTCAACGCCAGGATCGACCTGGGAGGCTTCGCCTGTCACCAATTGGTAACAGCCGCCGGATCGCATCCGGTTCGGCGGGTCCAATGGGCGCTGGGTCTGCCAGTTATCGGCGCGGTAGAGGCGCGGTGCGCCAAGCGGTTGGGGCTGTTCAAACACCCATTCGCTGATGTCTAACGGTTCAGCAGACAGGTTGATCAACACGAATTGGCCGCGATCATAGATCAGCCGCACGTCAGGCTCGGACCCTGACGAAACGACCACGCCCGATTCTTGAGTCGGTTCGGGCGTCAGCGAGGGTTCTTCGCTCGCCGTGACTGCTGGTTCTGGTGAGGGAGTATCCGTCGGCGCTAACGAAGGGGTTTCGCTCGGTTCGCTAGTAGAAGTTTCGCTTGGCTCGCCGGTAGGTGATGCTTCGGGTGTGTCCGAAGGTGCTTCGGTGTCAGTGGCTTCTGGTGATGATTCTTCGGTTCCGTCCGCGATCACCGCCGGGGCCTGCGTCGTCGGCGGGCGCGTGGCGTTTCGAGTCGCAGAGGCTACCGCAGTCCGTGTAAGGGTGGACGGCTGCGTGAGTAAGTTCTCGACAGTAGCAAACGTCGCCGCTGCGGTGAGAGTCTCACCCGCGCCAGCGCCCAGGGCTATGACAGCCGTTTGAGTTTGTTCTGCTGCCGCGACGACAGGTGCTTCCGGGGTATTATCGCCGCCGTTCTGAACTCCCAGCCACCAGCCGCCCCCGATGATCACAACCACCAGAATCAGCGGCAGCAGCAGCCCGATGCGCGACCGCTTACGTTTTTTGGTTTTTTTGGCGGCCTGCGCAGAAGCGATTGAACTGCTAAGTCCCGATGGGCGATCAGGCCGCGTGATGCCGGTGGCATGTTCTCCGACTAACCCGATATCGGCAGGATCGGGAAAACTATCCAGCAGGAAATCGAGCGCTTTTTCGTCCAGTTCCAGCGGCCCGGACCCAAACTCCTGGGCTTCTTTTTCGGCTTTGCGGCGCGTAAACTTATCGGCTAACGGGCTGCGCTGAGGCGGCGGGGATACCGCTGCCGTCGGCGGAGGAATCACAGGCCGCTGTCCGGGCATAAATGCCGGGGTCGCATCGGGAACAGGCGCTTTGGGCCACGAATCCGTCATTTCGACCAGCGGCAGCCTGGTTCCTGGTGGTATAAACGTTTTGCCCGGTTGAAACGCCTGCTCTAACGCCTGGACCAGTTCTTGCCCGGTGCTGTAGCGGCGGTGGGGGTCTTTTTCCAGCACCCGCATAATCACCTGCTCAACCGCGGGGGACAGATCGGGGTTATACATGCTGGGTGGCGGCGGAATCTCGTTGAGATGTTTGAGCGCCACGCTCATCACAGAAGGATCATCAAACGGCACGCGCCCCGCGATCATCTCATACAGCACAATGCCCAGCGAATAGAGATCACTCTGTGCCACAGATTTTGCCGACGAGATCGCCTGTTCGGGCGCGATATAGTGGGCGCTGCCAAAGGTGTCGCCGCTGGTTCCTTCTTGCACGCTGAGCGCCAGGCCGAAATCCATCAGGATCGCGCGCCCAGTTTTCTTTTCGAGCATGATATTCGACGGTTTGATATCCCGGTGGATCACGCCCTGTTCGTGGGCATAATCGAGCGCGTTGGCGACATCGTGCGCAATCTGCAAAATTTCTTCAGGGGGCATCCGCTGATAACGTTCGCCATAATCTTTAAGTAAGCCGCGCAGGTCTTTACCTTCCAAAAACACCTGCGCCATATAATAAATGCCTTCACTGCGCCCAAACTGGTAAATTCCAACAATATTGGGGTGGCGCAGGCGGGCCACCGCGCGCGCTTCGCTCTGGAAACGGCGGGTGTATTCCTCTTCGGTGGTGGTGACAAAATCGCCGCTGATCACTTTAATGGCGGCAAGCCGATCCAGGTTTTCGTCATAACCCCGGTACACGCGGGACATCCCGCCCCGGCCTAACAGACTCTGGATGGTATAGTCACCTAATTTTTTCCCGATGAGCGTATCATCAGCAGCCATAAGTTTTTTTCCCTGAACGGGCCGAACAATGAAAAGGACGGCGCACCTGTATCTGTTATTGTAAACGCTGATTCGTTTTAGGACAATTTGAAGTCGGAAAAAGTTAGAAACTCGTTTGTATGGTTCGCCAGCCGTGCGCCGGGTTTCTCATTCGAAAGCGGGTTGGTGTATACTCCTCCTATATTCACCATGTCAATAAAGGAAAAACCCTTATGAAGTGTGTGCATTGCAGTGAACAGGCTCAGGCCGTGTGCCGGTGGTGTGGCCGCGCCGTGTGCGGCAGTCACATCAAACCCATGACGTATATCATTACCGTTTACATCGGCAGCAAAAAAGTTCCGAAGTCATTGGTCGTTGCCGATGCCGTGTGGTGCGGGGTGTGCAAGCCGCAGCCCGAACCGATTGAAATGCCTTATTTGGATTAATGCAGATACCAGGTGATTGAATGAGCGATCAAGCCGAAGGACTGGCAAAATTGACCTGGAACGACCCTGAATCAGGGGACCGCCGCGAATTCGTGCTGGTCGAAGGCGCGACAGCCACTATCGGGCGCAGCCCGAATAACCAGATCTATATTCCTGAGCGGCACGTCTCCCGCCAGCACGCGGTAGTCAGCTTCCGCGATGGGGTCTTTATGATCTCCGACCTGGGCAGCGCCAACGGTACGTTTGTGAATGACAAACAGTTGACCGACCCCTTCCCGCTGGCACACGGAGATGTGATCCGGCTGTATGTGCCGATTGTTGATTTTTCGGCGATTGTGACCGAAGAAGAACACCAACAAGCCAAGATGACCGGCACGCTGATTGTGCCGATTACGGCAGGCGGACGGCCTAAGCTGCAAGTGACGTCTGGACCGCAGGAAGGCGCGGAGATCGAAATTCTGACTCCGGCGATTCGGATTGGCCGGGCGACCCGTGACGCGACCTGGGACATTTCGCTGCAAGATCGTGCCGTTTCGCGCCCCCACTGTGAGATTGCACTGCAAGAAGACGGCAGTTGGGCGCTTACCGATCTCGCCAGCGCCAACGGCACCATCTTGAATGGGATTCCGCTAGCCGCAAACGAACCGCGCCCGCTGCAAGACGGCTCGGTGATTATGGTGGGCGAAACCACGCTGCTGTTCCGCCTGGGGGGATAAGGCTACGCCAATATTTTCTTTACCCCATCCCCCTAACCCCTTCCCTTAGGGAAGGGGAGTCAAACAGATGGAATCGGGTAATTATTTTCTTGGGCTGGCCTAATCTCTGGCGGGGCAAGAACGGGAAGGCAACATGGCAAACATCTATCGCAACATCGGCGCAGCCATCAAAGATACAGGCGGCTTGTGGGAACAGCTAGACGCCCAGATGAGCAAACAGAGCGCGGCTCCGGCGGCGTCCGGGTTGGGCCTGTGGGGGATGATCGTCACCAGCTCCACCAGCGGCGTTTGGGATAAGTTCGACAACGAGACGGTTTTTATCAGCCGCGAGAATGTCAAACAGGCGCAAAAACTCGACTTGTGGCGAGAGGCGGCAGATGAGACGCTGATTCTGCCCAAAGAGGGGCTGCTGGCGGTCTGGGAAGCCGTATTGGCGAAAACCGACGCTTCCGGCCAACTCGACATCGAAGGCACAATGATGATGATGCGCCCCGACAAAGGAAACGTTTGGGAGCGCTCGGCCAACGAGACGATCATGCTCAGCCGCCCCACCGAGAGCATTTTCGCGCAGCAGATACGCGCCCGCGATCTGAGTACCTATTTCCCCCGCCGCATTCCCGGTTATGCGCTCAAAAAGCTGACCGACGCTCGCGGCGAAACCTATTGGATTCTCAAAAATCTGCGCACGGATGCTTATGTACGCCTGACCGAACAGCAGGTTTTTTTGTGGGAAGAAATGGACGGTCAATCCAGCGTCCAGGATATTGCCGTCGCCTATATGATGAAGTTCGGCAAACTGGCGATCACCGGCCTGCTGACGCTGCTGGATCAACTTCAGCAAAAAGGGTTTATCGAAGCGTTGGTGAATGTGTACGGCGCGGTGGATCAAAGTGTGGTGCAGCGCCGCGCGAAAGTGTGGTGGCGGCGGGCGCTGATGGGCATTATCAACACTGAGTTTTCTATCGGCGGCATCGACACGCTGATCACTCGTTCGTATCAGGCGGTTGGGCGCTGGCTGTTCACCGGGGTGATCCAAATGATCATGCTGGCGGTGATCGCGGCGGGCGGCACGGTATTTATCGGGCTGCTGCTGGGACTGATCGAGCGCGATGTGGCGGTGATCGGCGGGGCAGGGGCGATTGTGGGCGTGATCACGCTCTATCTGCTGCAATTCATTACCCTGATGATCCACGAATGGTCCCACGCTATCGCCACCAAACATTATGGGCGTGAGGTGCGGCGCGGAGGATTCTTGATCTATATGGGGATGCCTGCCGCGTTTGTCGATACCACCGATATTTGGATGGAGCCGCGCCGCCCGCGTATCGTCGTGAGTTGGGCCGGGCCGCATTCGGGCTTTTTCCTGGGCGGGCTGGCGAGTCTGCTGTTGTTGGTGGTGCCGGGCGACTTTATTCAGGGCGTGTTATACCAGTTCGCCTTTTTGACGTACATCACCAGCATTATGAACCTGAATCCGCTGCTCAAACTCGACGGTTATTATATTTTGATGGACTGGTTAGAGATTCCCCGCCTGCGCGAAAAAAGCCTGAAGTTTATCGCCAAACCGCTGCGCGAAAAACTGCGCAAACGTGAGGCGTTCAGCCGCGAGGAAAAAATCTATACCGTGTTCGGGGTCATGGCCGGGGTATGGACCGTGATCACGCTGATCATGTTGTTTGTCATGTTGGGCGGTTACGTGATCCGTTTTGCGCAGACGCTCCCCGGTATGATCATCTTTGGGCTGCTGCTGGCCTTCTTCATTTACCGCCGTTCTCGCCGCACCCTGCGCCGGATGCAGGCGCAGCGCCGCAAAAAACGCCCGGCGACGGCGTAATACTGAGCATGTAACAAGGAAATGAGTTCTAACGCATGGAAAGATTGTTTCAGCTTGTTTGGGCCGTCGTTTGTACTTTCGTGATCTGGATGTCTGTGGCCGTTGTACACCTGCTGGCGCCTAATCTTACTGTTTTTGCAGTGATGATGGCGTTCTTGGGTACGCTGTGCTTCTGGCTGGTGATGGGATTAGCGCAGCTCAAAAGCAAGGAAAAATCCTCACCGGAAAAAGCCAAGCGTGAGTCTTCGAATGGAGATGCGCGCCTGGCTTTGTTAATGGAATTGATGGGGGAAGACGAACGACAGGCGCTCAAACAGCGTTTGCTCGGCGATCTCGCCCCTGATGGTGAAACGGTATCGCTGGCGGAACTGCTGGCTTCGCAAAACAGACAATCGCACCGCTCATAGAGGGGAAAAAAGAGCGGGCGCAGCAGCGCCGCGCCCCTACACAAACCCGGTCGGCTGCGGTCCCCTCTCCAACTTGGTTGGAGAGGGGGTGGGGATGAGGTCGCTTTTGCTGACCGCCTGTCTCTATTCCGCCAGACTCGACTCAATCAACAGCGTATAGCTTCCGGCGCTCTGGCTGCCCCACGAACGCACCTCAATTTGATAGTCACCGTCAGCGGGCAGACTCACGTCTAGCAGGCTGGAATCAGTGTCCGTGTCGTTAGTATCGTCATTCGCCGCCAGCAGTGATCCATCGGGGGCGCGGATGACGAGCATGGTATCCAGCAGACCAAATTCGATGCGCTGATCGGCGGTGGTGTCGCCCGCCGGACGATCCGCTTTGAGCTGCATGTTCAATACCTCACCGGCTTGGCCCGTATACATCCAGACATCAGCCTCACCGAGAGCGATCTCGCCGCGATTGTCGCCTTTGACCAGGCTGGCAGGCATCCGCTGGGCGTTCGCGGTCGGAGAATCAATCGGCTCCTCACGTTCCAGATAGAACATAAACGGATGCTCACCCGATGGTCCGTCGAGCAGCGGCGAGGGCGACTGCCGCATATACTGGTCAAAAAACGCGACGGTATAGGCGCGATAGTCGATCAGCGCCACTTGCCCCAAGAATAATTGGTCTTCGGTCATCGGCAGCGTATCCAGCACCAGCGGCATCCAAAAGGCCATATCCGAAAAACTCATGTGGTGCGTACCGGGCATCATCAGCACATAATAATCCGACGGCAGCGCTTCCAGGCTGTATTTATAGGCGGCGGCAAACTGCTCGACGCCGTTATCAGCCAGGATCATCATATAGGGTTTGTTCAGCATCAGTTCAACCTCTGCCGAATACCCGCCGTCCAGATTCACCATACCCGCGCAGCGCGGTTCTTCCAGGCATATCTGAGAGAGCGTGCGCCCGCCCATCGAATGGCCTATCATGCCGATCTGATCCAGTTGCAGCCGCCCGGTAAAACGATCCTGCGGATCGGCGGCGTTGATCTGTTCGATCTGATCCAACACAAACTGAATATCAGGAACCCATATTTCTTGAAAAATCGCGTCCATATAATTACGCGGTTTCCACATATCGCGCAGTTTGGTGTCGCTGAGCGCGATGGTGTAATGTCCGTCCGGGAACACGGTGAGCAGCGTCACATAGGGATGCGATACCGCGAACACGATATACCCCTGGCTGGCGAGTTCTTCGAGCAGCACCGTATAGTGGCGCGGCATGACACTGAAGCCGGGATCAAACAGCAGGATCGGGTAACTTTCGGCGGCAGCAGCGAGCGGCGCATCGGGCAGGGCGTTGGCTTGTAAGGCCGCCAGCCGGTCATTCGAGGCCTGATATTGCAGCGCCCACGCATTCGCCATTGTTTGTTCGAGATAGGCTCCCGCCTGGGTGTCGGCGCTGGCTTCGGCGGGGTACCACACTTCGACCAGGATTTCGCGCCGATCATCTTCATCGGACGTATGAATTTCGGGGCGTGACTCGTCGGTCCACGTATAGGCTGTGCGCCCCACCGCATGAGGGCCGCCCGGCGCTATCAGGCGCGGGATATTCCCCGTCTGCTGCGCTGAGACGGTCCAGGTCATCGCTAACACAGCGGCCAAAATTCCCGCCGATCCTATCCTCTTTAACCACGCCA
Source organism: Chloroflexota bacterium (assembly GCA_016234525.1). Lineage (GTDB taxonomy): Bacteria > Chloroflexota > Anaerolineae > Aggregatilineales > Aggregatilineaceae > JACRBK01. The sequence goes on along the minus strand of JACRBK010000051.1, from coordinate 3,488 downwards.
TGTTGTACAGTCCTTTTGGGGGTGCATGTTCGACTCTTATCTTAGTTATACGCGCATCAGCGCCGAACTGGGTAATCGGCAGGGATGCAGATGCTCGTGCTTTTTGTGATATTTATCATAAAAACGTTGACGTTCCCGGTCTCTTCTTATACAATGCTTGTGGTTATTGAGAATCATTCTCAATTAGACGATTTTGGAACATACCATAGTAGGAGAATCCATCATGTTTTCTTCGCTGCTCCTTATTTTCCGCGAAGGGTTAGAAGCGGCCCTGATTACAGGCATTATTTTCGGTGCGCTCGATCAACTGGGCCGGCAAGATCGCCGCCGGTGGGTCTGGGCGGCTGTCGGACTAGCCGGGGCGTTGAGTCTCGCGCTGGCGGTGGTGTTGCAGGCGGCGGGGGCCAAACTCGAAGGCCGGGCCGAAGCGCTTTTTGAAGGGACGGCCATGCTGCTGGCGGTGGGTGTGCTGACCTGGATGATTTTCTGGATGCGCTACCAGTCGCGGCAGATGCGCGATGTGCTGCAAGCGGATGTACATGCGGCGGTGCGCGGCGGGCAAAACTGGGCATTATTCAGTGTGACTTTTTTGGCAGTGCTGCGCGAAGGGATTGAGGCGGCGCTGTTTCTGACGGCGGCCAATTTCGCCAGCGGCGACGGGCTGTCGACCTTCATCGGGGGCATGATCGGATTGGCGGCGGCGGTCCTGGTGGGGTGGATGATCTATTCCAGCACCATCCGGTTGAATCTACGGCGGTTTTTTAACGTAACCAGTGTGATCCTGCTGTTCTTTGCGGCAGGGTTATTTGCGCACGGGCTGCACGAGTTTGAGGAAATCGGCTGGCTGCCCGCGTTGGCTGAGCAGGTGTGGAACCTCAAGCCCGTGTTGGATGATCAATCGACGGTGGGCAGTTTGCTGCGCGTTTTGACCGGCTATAATGACGATCCCACGCTGTTAGAAGTATCCGGTTATCTCACTTATTGGGTAGGTATTCTCGCGTTCACCAACTGGTGGGCCAACCGCCAGCCGGTTCGACAGGCGGTCTCAGCGTAAGCAGCGGCAGGTAGCGCAAAAGAACTATTGCTTCTTCCCGGTTTCGACGATACTATTCGGCACGGGAAAGTCTGCGATTAGCAGATAACTTAACCCTGACTATTTGCTTAACGAAAGGGGAATACGTTCATGAAGTCGTTCTGGCGTTTAACTCTAATTCTGGCGGTTGTGTTGGCGGCGTTGGGAGCCAGCAGCGTATTAGCGCAGGATACCCCCCCTCAGCCGGTGTACGGTGCAATTAATATCATCGTCCCCGAACTTTATTCCACCCCAAGTGATGGCGTTGAAACTCGTTTGATCGAACGTTCGATCATGGAGAGCGGTGAAACACTGCGTACCGATGAAGAAGGCGTGGCGCTGCTCACCTGGTTCTATGAAGGAAGCGAATCGGTTTTGGGCCAGAATTCCAGCCTGACCCTGAATGAATTGAGCGGCACTGCCGAAACCGCTTTTGTTCTGGACCTGACCCTGAACGCCGGTCATCTGGTGAGTGGCCTGGGTTATGTCGCAGCGGCGAACGAAGACAACAGCTTTGTAGTCAATACTCCGGCGTATGCGGTCAAACTGCTGCGCGGTCAGTTTGAATTGACAGTGGCCGAAGATGGCACTACCTCGTTGGTCGTGACCGAAGGTCGCGTCGAAGTGACGGTCGGTGATGCAGAAGCCGTCGCAGTGGATGAAGGCCAATATCTGGTTGGCGCAGCAGGCGAAGCACAAACCCTGAGCACTGATGGTGCAACCCCGAACTTGACCGGCGCTTGCACGGCGACTGTCCCGACCAATTTGGTCGTGCGTTTTGCCCCCAACCAGGACAGCCGCAGCTTGGGCGGTGTTTTGACCGGGCAGGTTTTGTGGGTGCGCGCCGCGACCGAAGGCAATCTCTGGCTTCAGGTTTATTTTCAGACGGCTGAAGACGACGAAGAAGGCCATAACTACGGTTGGGTGTACGGCCCGGCGGTAGATTTGAATCCTGATACGTGCGGCACCATCCTGCGCGCGCCGCTGGATTCGATGCTGTTTGGCGGCGCAGGTGTGGATGAAGCGGGCACAGTTGAGAGCGACCCGATCAGCTAATCGATACCGCCGCCCATTGATGGGTTAACTTTGGGTTTTTAGTGGTTAGTCATTAGTAAAAATCGGTGAACACACAGACCGTTTTTGCTAAGAACTAACCACTAATTACTTTTTTATCCTGTAAATGCCGCTTCTTTTTTGAGATTTCCCCTCAAGGACAATCACCATGACGATCACTCTGAATACCGCGCAAATCCGAGATTGGGTTGCCGAAGCGGGCGAAATTGCGCGGCACTATTTCCGCCGGACTACTGCCGAATGGAAGGGCGTGGCTGACCCGGTGACAGTAGCAGACCGCGAGATCGAGCAACTGATCACCGGCGCACTGCGCCAGACGTACCCCGATCACGGCATTATCGGCGAGGAATTCGGCGGCGAAATGCTCGATCATGAGTATCTATGGGCGATTGATCCGATTGATGGAACTCGTGTTTATGTCGAAGGGCTGCCAACGTGGTGTATCTCGGTGGCGCTGCTGCATCACCGCCGCCCGGTTTTTGGCATGATCCATATCCCGCTCTATGACGATTGGACGTACACCGACGGTGACGAGGTGATCAACAACGGCGAAGTGGTGACTCACCGGCTGGCGCAGCGGTGGGCCGAAGATTCGTATGTGTTGATGCGTGGTGATATGGCTTCACTATATGACCTGCATTTTACCCGGCAGATGAGTTTTGGCAGCACTGCCGCTCACATTTCCTACACTGCGCGGGGCGCATCCGTCGCTACGGTGGCCTATGACTCCTATCTATGGGATATTGCCGCCGGGGTTGCGTTTATTCTCAAACAGGGCGGCGAAATGCTGCGCGGTACGGGCGAGCCGGTAGACTTTTCACAGGTTGATCCCACGCAGCGGATCAAAGGGCTGCATCTTTTCGGCCACCCAACGGTAACGCGCCGCCTGCTGCCGCTGATCGTTACCCGCCCGGCACAACTGCGCCATCCCGCGTGGTAAAGAGCTGTCAGCCTTCAGCCTTCAGCCTTCAGCTATCAGCTATCAGCAAAACCAAACAGAGCAGGCAATTTTCCAGATAGATGAGCTAATTTCTACGATTCACAACCCTGTTCTTGCTCTTGCTGACGGCTGAACGCTAATTTCTCACCCTAACATCGCGCGCAGTGAGGCAAGCTGCGCGGCCCGCGCCGCCTCCTGGATTAGCGGTGTACATTCGTCGAGATCGTACTGCTGCTGGATCAACCCGAACGCGAAGGCCATACACGTCGCCGCGCCGCACACTTTACAATTGGTCTGCGGCAGCAGCGCCCAGAGGTCCAACGGGCGCAGTGAGCGTTTGGGCGCGGTGATGGCTATCAGTTCGTGGCGGCTGTCCCACGTCGCATTGATCGCATCGACCAG
>JACRBK010000409.1 GCA_016234525.1 Chloroflexota bacterium | reverse complement strand
CTTCACCTGACCGCGACTTTGCACGATATTGAGTAGTTTACGCTGGCGGCCCGCCTCTTGTTCTTGCTGAGCTTGTTGTCCACCGAAAGTCGTGAGATAAATGCCCGCCCCGATCAGCGGCGCAACCAGGATCAGCAGCGCGATCCCTAAACCCAGAATACGCGCTGAGCCTTCCAGTCCTTCATTCGTAAACAGCCACAGGGCAATGATTATGCCCAACACCCCCCCTAGAACCACCATTATCACGCCCGCCAGCCGATTGAGATTCATAGCCCCTCTCTCCCAAAATAGTTGTCAGCAGTAAGGGCGCAGCCGCGCCGCGCCCAGTTTTTTGAGCTTGTTATAATTCGTGGAGGGTCTAACCGAACCCGCCCCGGCCTCCTCCAGAACCTCCACCCCGGCCTCCGCCACCGCTGAATCCGCCGCCGCGCCCTGAACTCTGCGGGCGGCTGGTCATCGCTTTTGAGGCTCCATTGAGCATATTGGTTAGACCACTGCTCATGGAATTCAAACCCTGGGTGAGCGATTGGCTCATGTCGTTCAAGCCGCCCGGCCCGCCGAGCGAAAAATCACCAGGGGTCAGACTGCCGCCGGACATTGTGCGCCGCTGGTGGTATCCTCCATGCCAGGGGCCGCCAATATGAGTTGGATAGTACCACACTGGCACGGTTTTGAGCGCCGGAACGACCTGCTGAATCAGGTCTTTTTCCAGCCCAAAAGCGACGGCATAACCAATATACTGGTCAAAACGCTCGGCGGCCTGGCTCACATCACTATATTTTTCAATATTGTTCAGGTAGCGCCGGAAAGCCCGCCAGCGCGCCGCATCCTGAGCACCTTTGAGCGTTTTGGCTGGCATATAATCGCCCGCCAGCGCCATGACCGCGCCGACCAAACCCATGCCAATCGGCGGCAGAAAGATCATCGGCGATACGATTGTGATGTCACGGCTGAGCCAGAACAGCACCGATCCGACAATCAGCAAACCGACTCCGCCCCATGTCCACCGGCTGCGGGTAGTTTCGGGGGAACGCTCGAAATAACCTTCATCGATCAGCCGCTTATACATCTGCGTTTTGATGGCTGGAATGTGCTGGTAAAACTTGGTGCGTAGTTTATCTAGCGAGGTGCTGCTTCCTGCCGCGAACAGTCCCCGCAGCAGTGTTTCTTCATAGCCGGTCAGGTCTGTAGTGGGCTGTTCGGTGCGATGAAATTCAAACTCGGTGCTGGCGAACATCCCCAGGATGCCCCCCTCTTTGTTCTGCTCGATCACCAGGAAACCGCGTCGCGCCAGGTCCACCAGCGTTGCCATAATATCTTCCATATCGGCTTTTTCGTCGAGCAGCAGACCAACGATCCCTGGCAGTTCTTCGGTCGGAGGTTCGGTCAGATATTCGGGAACCACCAGGGCTTTAGGATCGCGCCCCCGGCTGAGATATCGCACGATGACGAATAATATCCCCCCAATGGTCAAGAACAATGTCAGGGCGACCAGGAGCAGAGAAACTATGGGCTGCACATTGTCGATATACGACTGTTCCAGATCATAGTTATTCTGCCACGAGGGTTCTTTCATGCGGTTATCATGAGGGTACTGCACGCGCACTTCGACGGTTTTATCTTTGCCCAGGTCGCCCGGCGACTGCCAGGTGATCGTTTCATCGTCCACCGACTCGCGCCAATTTTCCGGGTAGCTGGTTGTTTTTTCGGGCAGACGGTCCGATGGCATCGTTACGGTGATTGTTGAACTGCGAACAGGGAAAGCGCGTTCTTCAGGCAGCGCCTTCCAGAAAAGCTGATCCCCGCCTGAATAAGAACGCAGCGCGCCGATCACCGTATAGCGAATTTGCAGGGTACGCTGGCTGCCCGAACGGACACTGGATGTAAAATAATACTTGATTGAAAAATAATCACCGTCTTTTTGCGCACAATAGGTTCCCGGCAAGGAGGAACAGGTCAATTGCAGCCGGGTTTCTCCATCATAGACGCTGACATCACGAATTTCGTTCAGCCGGTTTAGCGCCACATCCCGGTAGCCAAAGGTGAACGGGCCGGTTTCGATGCTGATACGGTAAGTCTCAACGACATCAAACCGGTTATTGGCCGTATCGATGTTGCCAATAGCGACATCGAATCGATCCCATTGCAGCTCACGACCATCGCCGGTTTCGGCGGCAGATGAAATGAAGCCGAAAGCCACATTGCCAAACAAGACAAAAACGATGAGTACAACGATCCCCAACTTCGATTGGTTCATATGACCGCCCTTGTTAACCCTGGCGCATAATAATTATGCATTATTGTATCAAACGAAACCGGCTTCGCGCATCCTGCCCAGGTCACGCGAATAAACACGAGGATACTTCGGGGTGAAGTACCCTCTTATGATCATACATCCATCGCCTGGTATCAGGACGATCTCAGGCTGGCGCGGAAGCGGGCCAGCACATCTTCACTGACTTCAGCAGCATCACGGCCATACTTTTGCCGTGACAGTTCGCGGATACGCAGCGCTCGCGCTTGATCCGGCGGGCGTGTATCTAACACGGTGCGCATCGTGAACGGACGGGCTGCAACTCCATCAGCCAGCAGTTTGCTGCATGTGGTGAACTTGGGCAGGTTCAACAGATCGTCCGCGCCGAAAACCGGGTACATTTCCGGGGCCAAAATAGCCGCGTCCTGCGTCCCCAGCCGAAAACTAAGGATCGTGCCGACGTTGCCGAAAATCGCCTCGCGGATGGTGTGATCAAGCTGCGTAAGGTATTGGTTGGCGACGGTGACTGCTACGCCATACTTGCGCCCCTCGCTCAAAACGGTAGCGAATAATTCGGTGGCGAAGTTCTGGAACTCGTCCACATACAAGAAAAAGTCCGGGCGCTGATCCGGCGCGACATCGGCCCGGCTGAGCGCTGTGATCAAGAGGCGCTGGACCAACAGCAGCCCCAAAAACTGCGCGCTCTCTGGCCCGATCTTTCCTTTCGACAGGTTCACCAGCAGCACCTTTTTCTGATCCATTACCTGGCGAAAGTCAATCGTCGTATGGCGCTGCCCGATAATGTTGCGGATCAGCCGGTCCCCTACAAAACGATTGAATTTGCTCACCAAATAGTCCAGGATTTCGCTTTTATGGAAATCGCTGGTCGAGGGAATTTGTTTTTCCCAATAGTTGCGCACTAAGGGATCATCGATGCGCGGCAGGATTTTTTTGACATACTCGATGTCGGTCAAGGCGCGCACCACTTCGACCAGCGTGCTTTCATCGGTACACATGGCGGTCAGCATGGCGTTGCGCACGTTGTGTTGAAAGCGCGGGCCGACAATACCTTGCTGATGAGGATCGTACATCCGAACCAGCATCCCGATAAATTCTGTTACGATGCGGTGTTTTTCGGCTTCGGAATGGGCCTCCATCAGGTTCAGACCTACCGGGCGATCTTCGTCGGACGGATCAAACAAGATCACATCCTCGACCCGGTGTTCAGGAATCCGCGCCAGAATGTCTTCGATCAGGTCGCTGTGCGGATCAATGACGCATACACCGTGCCCGGCTTCGATGTCTTGCAGCGCCAGGTTTTTCAACAGGGTGCTTTTACCTGTGCCAGTTTTGCCCACTACATACGCATGGCGGCGGCGGTCATCTACCGACTGCATGACACGCAGGGACGAACCGCTGACACGCGCGACGCTTTCGCCCCACATCACGCCGTGCATGGGTAAATTAGAGGGTGGGGCAATCGGTTTGACTTCCATGACCGGCACACCGGGAATAGCCTGAGACATCGGGATCGGCAGCCGGAAAACCATTGCCGCTTCACTTTCGCCCATCAGATGTCGCAGACGGGCGGCGTTTTCGGGCGCGGCAGTATACACCCATCCTTCAATGTCGAGCGCCGCCAGGTTGTGCCGGGCGATCTCAAATTCATCGGCGCGGCTGGCGCGGATGACCTCGTATCCCCCATACAGCGCTTCTCCTACTGGGCGCGAGGGGCCAAACAGGGCCGCCGCGACAATTTCGGGCAGCAGCGAACTGCTGCCCGCACCACTTGCCACACTCACGCGCAGGACGTAGGCCTGCGTGCGCAGCGCATCCACCATCCGCCGGTTCGCTTGGGCGCGGCCCCATTGGGGATTGCCCTGCCACCACTGCGAGACGGGGTCTCTGAAACCAATCTGGCCTGAATCGGGCTGCATGTCCGGCGCGACGGTGGGTTCGCCCAACATAATCTGGTCGAAGGCGGCGCGTTCCCAGGCCATCAGATCAGTAGGCAGCAGGTGGACACTGATCATTGCCGGGACTTTTTGACGGAGCAGTGTCCAGCATACATTTTGCAGATCATTACTGCCGGGTGTAAAGGGGTAAATCGCATAACGATCATCATCTTGCAGCGGCACTTCTTCGCGCCGCACCACTTCAGCGATGTTCGTCGCGTCAAACGGAACCAGCAGGGATTTAAGCTCGGTTTCGTCTGCTACCGCCTGAAAATCGTAGATATAGTCCTGGGCCAGCGGCAGCACGCTGTTGATCGTCCACCACAGGTTGAGCGCCAGTTCGCGGCAGGTTGTTTCGTCTGGGGCGGAGACACGCACCAAAAAGGCGAGCGTTAGGTGACCCCGTTCGGGCAGCAGCGGGTGTGGTTTGCTGATGATACGCATGGCAAAGACCGGATCGCCTACAAAATTACGCAGCCCGCCCAACACCTGCACGAACTCAAAGCCCGCTGCCCACAAACGATCATTCCATTCAGCGAGCGAAATATTCCAGGGCCGCCGCGCGGCGCGCACCGCCACTGCGAAATAACCCTGGTAGTGTGTTTCGGTGGTGGCGCGAGTCAGGGTATCGTGCATTACGACACTGTTTACCTGTTCAAGATGCACAACAGGTTCACCGCGCTGCCGCCGTTCCAGCCGGTTCCGCAGCGCTGCCGCTGTGTCGTCGGTCAGGCCGTCCAACAAGGTCAAAGCTTCTTCATAATCGCGTCGTGCTTCTAGGGTACGAGCGGCCCCCAACCGGGCGGTATGTTGCAGCGCCGCGTCTCCGGCTTTATCCATCAGCGCGCGGAAGTCGCCCAGTGCCGCGATATCCTGCCCGGCTGCTAACCGGGCTTCGGCGCGTACCAGCCGCGCCGGGAAATAGTCGGGTTTGAAGCCTAGTGCAATATCCGCCAGATGGACCGCGTGTTCGGCGTTATCGCTCGCTAACGCCTGCCGCGCCGCTTCAGTCTCAGACACGGCGCGCATTTGCAGCGCCTGATCTAGTTCTGCGCGCAAGTTGTCTACCGTTTTGCGTTTGAGGTTGTCAGCAAAGGCGGTTTTTAACAACAGCCGGGCCGTGTCAAAATATCCCGCTTCAATCGTCGCCAGGGTGAGTTTGCGGCGTTCGTTCAGCGGCACATCGAACCAGGCTGCGGGCATGATCTGGCAGGCGTGATCGATGGCAGATAACACACCGGGCGATAGCCCTTCCTGCTGCCAGCGATTCACTGCTTGCGACGCAGGGGGGAGTTCTTGGGTGAGTTTGCGCTGTTGGGTGCGCCACTGCGTTTTCAACTTCTGCAATTCTGACGCTATCGGGCTGTTGGCGGGCAGCGCTGCCAACACAGCGTTAATCTGTTTCGCAGCTTCATCCCAATTTTCTTGCTGCGCTGCCAGTTCAGCGATCCCTACTCGCGACAT
>JACRBK010000397.1 GCA_016234525.1 Chloroflexota bacterium | reverse complement strand
GTATTGAGCACGGCGAAATCTTCTTTTTTGGAGGTACGGACGATCAATTGCAGCGGGCGCGCGATCAGGCCGGTGGGATCACACAGCGCCAGCCCGATCACCTTCAGGCCGTGATCGACGCCGAGCAGCCGTCCGGGAAAACTATCTAGATTCATGACTATTCCTGTGCTTTTACCCCTATCCCCCGACCCCTTTCCCCGCTCCGCAGAGAAAGGGGAGCAGACCGCCATTCTTTAAGGGGAAAGGGTATCGGTTTAGGGTGTATTAACTTTCACCACGATGCGCACCGGGATGAACGGCATTCGCGGATACCAGCCGGGCCAGGTATTGATCGATGTCGGGCGGGTCGGATCGAGCAAAAAGTCATGATCCAGGCGGCGGCGGGCTTCGCTCACGCTGACACCCTGCACGCGGCGGCGCACCTCGCCGGGGTCAATCCGCACGGCTACGCTGCCGGATACGGTCATCAAAAAACTCACCCGCCCGCTGCGCTCGATCTCCAAAATATCCCCGCGCACATACGACAGCGTTTCCAGCGCGATCTCCAGATCGGGGCGAACATAAGGTGACAATGCGCTGTAGGCAATCTGCCGGGCCTGCTGCTCATCCACCACCACCGCCTGCACAACCGCGCGCAAATCCAGCGTAACACTCTCGCTGGCATCGCCCACGAACACGCTGAATACGGTCCATTCGGGGCGCTCCTCGATGATCAGGACCGAGCCGGGGACCAGAAATTGATCACCGTCAAGCTGGTGCAGCAGCATATCACGGGCGTGCTGTAACGCCTGCTGGCGTCCCAACACGAGCAGACGCTCGTGATCCTGTTCGGTCACAAAGCGCCGCTCCTGGATCGCGCCGCCGTAAGTGGCATTCGGATTATTCACCGTGACCCAGTTGGCGATCTCAGTCTCCACGCGGTTGATCGCGCCGGGATCGACATTTCCTGTCGGGCCGGAATAATCCGCCAGCGCCCGGATCGCGACCTGCACCCCGATCTGATCTCCGGCGGGCAAGATGGTTTCTACCAGGGTTTCAAAACGCACCGGATAGGTATCGCTGGTGGAGACGATAGTCCCTACCGGGATCACCACCGGCTGAATCGTCACATTGGTGAAGGTAACGAGTCCCTGCGCCAGCGAAGCGCCCGACGTTTCTTTGCCAGAGGTGGGCAGCGTGGCGCGGCTGACCGCCTGCAAGGAGACAATCGCGGCGGGCATCTGCCGGTTTTCGATGTCGATATCCGTCAGGGTGGGATCGGCTACAATCGTCACCGTCTCGTGAACCTGGCGGCTGGCGGGAGTCAGACTGACCGTCGCGCTGGGCGCAGCGACCATAAACCCCAGCAGCAGCGCGCTCGCCAAGACTACGAAGATCAACCAGCGCCCGATCTGCCGCCAGCGCCGTTCAGAAGTCGTGAGCGGTTGGCGCTGCCGCACGATATGATCGACCACTTCCGCCTGAGTCACCGGATCACGCGGCGAGGTGAACACTTTGTCGCGCGGGCGCTTCCAGCGCACCTTATCCGCTGCCTGTTCATCGGCGAAGACGGAAATATCCAACTCACGCGCGTATTCGATCACCTGCCAGTCCTCGGTGACCAGCGCGATCACCATGCCCAGCCGGGCGGCCTGCCGCTGCACCAGCAGCAGATCGAGCTTACGGCGCAGGATCGGCGTGCCAGGGAGCAGCAGAATCAGCACCCGCCGCGCCCGAATAAAGTTCAGCCGGTCACGGATCGAGGCGAGATCATCGTGTACGTCCAACTGCATCGTGTAAAGATCGGTTCCGGTTTTCGACAACTGCTTTTAACCCCGCGCCAGCCAGAAAATAAAGGTTTTCGCGCTGTTTACATCCTGCTTGCCAGACTTCGCCGCGAGATAGTTATTATCTATCACAACCCAGCCGGAGTCCGCCGCGTCAAATTCGGCCTGCGAATTCAGCCGGGGTATTTCTTCATCGTTTAGCGTCACCATGATATATTCCGCGCCGCCTGTGTAAAAAACAATCACGTTATCGCGCTCTGCCGGGGCATCGGCATACGTGCCGGACGCGGCCTCAATCGTGAGGCGGTTGCCCTTCGCTTCGGCGAAATCCTGGCGGATCAGGGTGGTGCGCACGTCGCCAGATTGGTAGGCAATCGTTTCGCCGTCGTCTTCATAGAGCGTAAACTCGGACGGCGAATAGCCAGGATAAACACGCAAAATCAATTCGTCGTGGGTGCTGCCGTCGCGGCGCTGGCCCAATACATTCGCCGTCTGATCGTCCACAAACATCTGCGGCAGAATCGCCCCGGTGCGCACAAACACCGGCAGACGGAAAATGCCATTTTCATCCACCACCGGCACATCTTTGATCCAGTCGCCATGCCAGGGGTTCATTTCGTATCTTTCGCCGGTGTGATAGTTGATCCAGGTGCCCGGCGGAAGATATACATCAGTGGAGGTGACACCATATTCCGTCACCGTGGCCACCAGCAAATGGTAGCCCAGCATTTTTTCGCTCGCCATTCCATGTACAGCAAAGTCTTCCTGGTAATAATAGACTAGCGGCGCGACCAAAGGATCGCCATACAGCCAGGCGCGGTGAGCCAGCGAATACAGATACGGCGTGAGGGCATACCGCTGGCGGATATTAAACAGGTTGCTGGCGGTATCTCCAATGAGTGAGGGCGAGGTTTCGTACAATTCGC
>JACRBK010000394.1 GCA_016234525.1 Chloroflexota bacterium | reverse complement strand
CGTTAACCGCTGTGGATTATCTGATCGAGAATGGGCATTCCAGGATCGGACTGATCGGTAGTTTGCCCGATGCATATCCGAGTATTCGAGAACGCCGCAAAGGTTATACTCGCGCACTGAAACAACACGGAATCGAACCCTCCTATATTGAAAATGGTCCCCTTACTCGTGAGGGGGGGTATAAAGCTACTCAACGCCTGTTGAAACGCGCCCCAGAAATTACCGCCATTTTTGCCTGTAACGATAATGTTGCGATTGGTGTGATGAATGCAGCCCAAGATTTGGGGCGGCATATTCCCGATGATCTAAGTGTTATTGGGTTTGACGATATTGATCTCAGCCAGGAAGTAACCCCACCTCTGACAACTATCCATGTAGATAAAATGTTGATGGGAGTGCTCGGTGTGCGTCAGTTACGTGACCGAATCGAAAACCCTGCTAGAACCAGACTGACCACCATACTCAGTACCCAGCTCATCATTCGCAAATCGGTTCGTTCCTTAAATGGTTCTGAATCGAAAGAAAGGAAGGACTATGAAGAGGATACAACAACAAAAAACCGCCAGTGAGTAGTTCAACTGGCGGTACAGCGAGATACAAGTATCCCGCGGTTGGCACCTTCAGGATACTCGATCTCCACTGTACTGTCCAGAGTCTTGCTCAAAATTTGAATAGGTATTGAGCCGCAGACGTGAATTCGTGATTCACGGTTGTTGTTGCGTCTATCGCTCCAAATTTAGGCAAGGAGGGAAGCGACACAAAAACGGATCAGGCTCAATCTGGACAAATGAACAAAAACCATCCGTTATTCAAGTTAATGGTTAGGAGAACCTGAAGATGAAACGTAAGATCGCGATCTTAGTCACTCTGGCATTCGTGTTAGCTCTGGTTATAGGCAGTGTCCCGCAGCATACTTCTGCTCAGGGTGGGGTGGAAATCATTATCTGGATGACTGGTGGCGACAATGATGCCATCGTCACCAAAGCCGCCGCTGCTCCTTGGGAAGCGGCTACCGGAAATACTGTGACGGTTGAAGCGGTTGACTGGGGCACAGCACACGCTCGTATCCTGACCGCTGCGACCAGCGGCGAGGGTCCGGATATCATCACTGGTGGTCTCTCGTGGGGTATCGAGTTCGGCGAGTTAGGTGGCATGATCGATTTGGCGGCGGCCTATCCTGATGATGTGGCGGCCATCCAGGCGACTGATAATGAGAGTATTTGGGCCGCAATCGAAAGTGTTAACGGCGAAGTGTATGGTGTGCCGTGGGACCTGACCATCTTCCTCATGTTCTCGCGTCCCGATCTGTTGGCTGAAATGGGCCTGGAAGTGCCGCAAACTTGGGATGAACTGCTGGCCTACCAAGAAGCAGTCACCGAAGCCAAGGGCGAAGGTGGTTGGGTTTCCAATTGGGGCAATACTGAATGGGTTACCTTCTCTAGCTTCCTCTGGCAGGCTGGTGCGGATTATTACGATGCAGACTGCAACGTGACGCTTGACAGTGATGAAGCTGTGACGGCGCTGGAGTACTTTGCCAGCCTGTATGAGGCCGGTGCGACCACCGAAGCGCCCGATTTCGAAGCCGGACTTAATTCTGGTCTTTACCCGGCAGCTTATGGTGGGAACTGGCCCATCGGCGGTCTGGATGCTAACTATCCTGATATGGTTGGCAAATGGCAGGTCTCCCCGTTGGCGGCTGGGCCAAACGACACACGCACCGCTTTCATTGGCGGTCGGGTTATGGGGATCATGTCCTACAGCAAGAACGCAGATGTCGCTTTTGACATGATCAAGTATTTCCAGACCGCAGAAGCGCAGCAGGCCCTCATCGACGAATCCGTCAAACTGAATACACTGTGGATTCCACCGCAGACCGAATTTTTGCAGTATGTTGCCTATGGCGACAACGTGCGCGAGGCCGTAGCAGCACAGCTTGAGGATGCACAAGCTCCGCCCAACTGCCCAGGCTGGGAAGCTTCGGCTCCGGCTGTTACCGAGGCGATCCAGAGTGTCATCTTCGAAGGGGCTGACGCCGAAGACGCTTTGGCCGACGCAGCTGACTCGATACGGGATAATCAATAACTCAAATTGGAATGCGCTGGCGGTTGTGGAGAGCATAAACTCTCCACAACCCTCTTAGTACAAAAGCCGTGCCGGTTTATCTTGATCTCCCCGGTCCTGTTTTGATCATCGTGTACGGCTCAAAGAATTGAAAGGAAGTGTAGATGGAAACGGCGGTCATCCCCACACGGCGGCGAAAAAGCATTTCTGGATTTTTGTTTACTCTTTGGAAAAAACGTATCTCCTATGCGATGCTGATGCCTTTCCTGGCTGTATTTACAGTCTTCGGACTATATCCAATCGCGTGGTCGGCCCGTTTATCACTGACCGAATATCGGGGCATCAAAGATAAACCCCCACAGTATGTTGGGATAGATAATTTTAAGAATATTTTGAGCCTGAGCTTTAAAGAACTGCCGCCCGAATTAGATGAAGCGACCGGCGAGCAAATATTCAGGTGCGACGGTGAGAAGGTCATCGAGTCGGTCGCCCGAGAGATGGAAGCCACCGGGGTATCGTGCGAGGCCCGCATGGTGAGACCGCGTGATGTGCTGCCCGAAGGGCACAGTGAATATGACCGGTTCTCTTTCCGAGGAACCACTTACATAATTGGTGCGACTGATCCGCGTTTTTGGAAAGCGCTGTATAACACCACGCTCTATACCATGGGTTCAGTCTTCTTCTCCACTTTTGGTGGGCTGGCGCTCGCCTTGTTTTTACAGAAGCAGACACGAGTCAATATGACGCTGCGCGTCGTGTTTTTTCTGCCGGCAGTGACTTCGGGGATCGCCATCACCGCCGTGTGGAGATGGATTTTCACCAGTCAAAATTTTGGTCTGGTCAACACCGTCTTCAGATTTTTCGGGTGGGAGCAGGTCACTTTTTTAGCCAATGTAGACTGGACAATGCGCATCCTCATCTGGCTGGCGCTTTGGGGCGGCATGGGCTTTCCTATGATCCTGTTTTTGGCCGGATTAAAAAATGTCCCACAGGAATTATATGAGGCGGCGGCAATTGATGGAGCGAGCGTCCCACAGCGTTTCCGCCACATTACCATCCCATTGTTGCGTCCCACCTTTCTCTATGTGGTAGTGATGGGCATCATTGGCGCTTTTCAGGTCTTCGATGTGGTGTATATCGTCTTCAGTACGACCGAAACTATCGGTGGAGTGCTGGATTCTGCGCTGACCGTCGTCACCTATTTGTATGACACCGGCTTTAATATGTTCGAACTTGGTTATGCTGCCAGCGTAGCCTGGATCCTGTTCGCAGTCATTTTTGTGATGACCATGATCAGTCTGCGGCTGGGACGGGTCAACGAGCTGTATTGAGTCCACAGGGGAACTGTCATGATTGAATATCAAGGCCGAATGACCAGGCTGGTCAACAAAATCGTCTATGCTCCCGTGATATTTATGGCATTATTAATGATCTTGCCCTACTACTGGATGGTCATTGGAGCATTTAAGCCAGTTCCTGAACTGAGGAAAATCCCACCGACCTTCATAGTCGAAGATCCAACGCTCAACAGTTTCTATGATTCTCAGAGAGATACTCCCCCAGACCACCAACGAGGTCTCTTTCAGCGCTTCGAAGACACCCCAGCGGGGTTTGGCCGCTTTTATTTTAACAGCATGTTTGTCGCAGTATCGATCACGTTTTTTTCCCTGGTGTTGGGATCACTCACCGCATTTGTATTGGCAAAACATCAATTTCCGGGGCGGCAGTTTTTCTTCTTGTTGTTTATGGCTTCAATGATGGTCCCCTGGCAGGTAACGCTGATTCCCAGTTTTTTGCTCATGCGTGACCTGAAGTGGATCGACACTTATCAGGCATTAATTATTCCCGCGTCGGCCCAGGTATTTGCTGTATTTTTCCTACGGCAATACATGTTCTCCATCCCAGATGAGATCTTGGATGCTGCTCGTGTAGATGGAGCCAGTGAGTTTCGTATCTGGCGGTCTGTCATCCTGCCGTTGGTGCGTCCGGCAATGGTCGCCATTGGGCTGACCATCTTCCTGGGGCAGTGGAATAATCTCGTCTGGCCGCTGATCGTCATGCAATCTGCCGAAATGCGTACCTTGCCCCTGGCTATTTCGCTGCTCAACCAGTCTTTGTCCGGAGCTACGACGTTAGGCCTGATCATGGCGGCGGCGCTGCTGACCTCTATTCCAACCTTACTGCTGTTCTTGAGATTCCAAAAAGAGTTCGTGCGCGGAATCACCATGACCGGCATGAAAGGCTGAATCCAGGATGTTTTCCGGCTATCACCATCACCCGATTCTAGCCATCTACTACTATCCTGATCCCGATAAATGGGATCATGCACAAATATCCCGCGATCTAGCCGAGATCGCGGGAGCGCAGATCCAATCTATCTGGCTATTTTTTGATTCGTTCTATGATAAAAATGCTCTGTCGCGGCTGCGTGATCTGCTGGACGAGGCGCAACGGCTCGGTCTGACGGTAACCCCCGTTTTAGGCCAATTCTTGCAGCTTGACGAATACCCAGAGGTCAAGATCGTGAATGCCGATGGCACAACGTCGGACAATCCACGTTATTGGAACATGGGCTGCTTTCGCCATCCCACAGTGTTCGAACGGGCCACCGCTCATGCAGTTGGGTTCTTGCGGGACTTTGGCGGCCATTCTGCCCTTTACCGGCTCGATGGCAAGGTAGTGATGAGTTTTGTCCATGAAGCTTACTACCGCAATAGTGTTCCTGAGTATGGTGGACCAGCGATGCAGCCTAGCTGCTATTGTGAACACTGCCAGATGGCATTCCGTGACTATCTGATCGGCCATAATTTGAATCCTGACACAGAGCCTCCACGAGATGCATCTGATCCTGACTTATGGCAGCATTGGCAGAACTGCCATGCTGAAGCTATCCCGGCCTTTCTGGCACGCCTGATCCGTACAGCTAACAATGTGATGCCCGTGTATGCCACTCACGAACTGAATGATTTTTATCCAGCGTCGTGGCAGTCGGTCTATACCGGGAATGATTGGTGGCGTATGGGCGCGGTGCTCGATATCGGCCATGAAGATATGTACCCATTGGAGTTCGATCACCGTTACCAATGTTATGTCTACGATTATGCAAAAGATGTTATGCGCAGCGCCGTTGGTTTTAACAAGCTGATCACAGGGAACGGTCAGGCTTTTGATTCCTGGCAGGGCTACAAGCTCCCGACCAACAGCATGAGCGAGCAAATTTATTCTTGTCTCGCGCACGGAGCATTAGGATTAGTCTGGTGGGGACAATGGCCCAGCAGTGATACCCGTTATGCGCTTACACGGCAAACCCAACGGTATAACGCGGAATATGCGGCGCTCGTGGCCCAGTTGGAAGGCTGGCAGCTCGCCCAGGCCGAGGTCGCGCTGTTGTATTCCTGGACTTCGATGAGCCAGGCGCTCAATGATGAGCATACTTATGATACCCTGTTGGCCTACATGTTGTTGGTGCAGTGCGGTTATCCCGTTGATTTGGTAAGCGAAGAACAGGTGGCGGGGGGAATCCTGGCGGCGCGAGGATATAAAGCACTGCTGGCGATGGGATGTTCTGCCCTACCAACCTCGGTACATCAGGCGATTGAACATTTCGTAGAGCAAGGAGGGCTGCTGGTTACCGATCATGCCCCCAAGCTCAATGACGCATTCCAGCCGCTCTACAGCGCATGGCGAGGTATCGCCACCGAAGGCCTACGCCTCTACACACTGCCGGATCGTGTTCCGGTCCCGGTTCAGATCAGCGCCGGACCGCTGCACCCCCCCAGAGAAGCCCAGATTATCGCGCGGTTTGAAGATGATTCCCCGGCGATCTGCCGTATTCCGCGCGGACAGGGGGCAGTGATACTGGCAGGCAGCTACCTGGGTTGGGATTACAGCAACTATCCAGGCTATTACGATCTGGCGGCAATGTTTCCGTTCCATACCCGCCGAGACGCTGCCTTACGCCGCTGGTTAGCTGACACACTGGAAAACGCTGGTGCTG
>JACRBK010000048.1 GCA_016234525.1 Chloroflexota bacterium | reverse complement strand
GGTCGCGCAGGAAAGACATGGATCGTAAGCCCGGAACGCCATTTCAATCATGTTCAAAATACCGTCGTTCACATTTCCCTGTTTGATCAAGGATTCGGCGGCGCGTTTGATGCTGATCGTGATCGGAGCATTGTTGTTGGTCGTGCCTACGATCAGATTGGCTTTCGTCACAATCCCGCGCTCATCGGTAACATAATGGTGCGTCAGGGTTCCACGCGGCGCTTCGACAATACCCACGCCTTCTGACGGCACAGCGGTCGGAAGCGCACGTATATCGCGGCTGGCAACATCAGGGTCTTGGGCCAGTTCGAGCATGTGCTCGGCAGCATACAACAATTCGATCACGCGCGCCCAGTGAATCGCCAGGGTGTGATGTACCGGCTTTCCGCCCAAGGTGTTATACATCACCTCATATTCAGCCTGGGCCAACGGGGTGGATAACCCATCCGCCGCATTCAACCGCGAGAGCGGCGTGGCACTATAAACCCCACTATCTTTACCATCCACAAACCCTTTCCAACCCACGTTTTTCAGGTAAGGGAACTTCAGGTAAGTCCAGGGTTCGACACGCTCGGCGATATGCTGAGTGTATTCGTGCGGCGCGTATTTGCAGAACTCTTTACCATCGGGATCAACAACGCGCACCTTACCATCGTAAAAGTTAACGTGGTTATTGGCATCCACCAGACCCATTGAATAGGTTCTCTGGGTATATCCAGTGCTGGTGATCAAGTCTACGTAGCCCGTATTTTTGAGCACGACATCGTGGAACAGCGCGATGGTAAATTTGCCAAACTCAATGTTCTGGCGCGCGATCTCGATGATCTCCTGGCGCTGTTCTTCGGTGATCGGATGGCTCATGCCGCCGGGGATCGCCGCGACGGGATGCACGACACGCCCGCCGATCATCTCAATCACATGATGGTTGCGTTTACGGCAGGCGATCACCTGGCCGCCGATCTCCAGGCCGACTTTGGCGATCACGCCCAGGATATTACGTTCAGCCGCCGGGGCATCTGGCCCGACGACAAAATCAGGACCCCCTAGCGCGTAAAAATGCGTCGTATGGTCGGTCACATAAAACGCCATGTAGAGCAGTTCGCGCAGTTTTTTGCCCGCCGGAGGAACTTCAACTTTATAGACAGCATCCCCCGCTTTGGCAGCGGCCATCATGTGCGCTTCGGGACAGACGCCGCAGATACGACTGGTCAAAAACGGCATTTCTTCTACCGGGCGCCCAACGCTAAACACTTCAAAGCCGCGCAGTTCGGGAACCTGGAAATGGCAGTTAGCGACATCTCCCTGTTCATCCAGGAAGATTTCGATTTTGCCGTGACCCTCAAGACGAGTGATGGGATCAATGCTAATGCGTGTCATTGCGGTCCTCCATCCATCTGCTTTTTGCCGTTCTTACGCGCTTTACGGCGGAGCAGCGAATCGGGCAGGTGGAAGCGGTAAAAATACCCCGCCGGATCGGGCAGCGTATCCAGGATAATCTCAACCTCTTCGGCAGTCTCGGCGTCGATTGCAGAAGCAATGCCCGTCAGAATTTTCGCGCCGTGATCCAACACCCCTTCGTTCGGACCATAACAGCCGCGACAGCCCATCCCTACCGCCGGACATTTGGCCCCACAACCAGATCGAGTGCCGATCCCTGCACAGAATAACCCCTGTTCCAACAAACAAATATCAGGATCGGGGATGATCTCCTGTGGGCGGTAGAAACGTTTGATCTTCTTTTCGGTCTTCGTGCGCTTACATTCATCACAGACCGTCACATCTGATCCGATGACCGAGCCAGGCGGGGGAAGTTCCCCGGCGACTATGGCGGTTACAGCGGCTTCAATGGATTGAGCTTCGGGTGGGCAGCCGGGCAAGAAATAATCGACCGGGACCACCTGCGCCAATGTCTTGACCGTATTCCAGAAGCCGGGCAGTACTAACTCACCTTCGGGCGTGTCATAGCGTTTTTGAGGCAGCACTTTGTCAGGATTGATGGTGGTCGGCGAGTCCATGTAAATCCAGTTGAACATCGTGTCGCGGTCATAAAAATTCGCCAGACCGGGCATCGAACCGCCGAAGGCACATGCCCCGAACGCAACTAGCACTTTCGATTTACGGCGCAGCAGGTGAGCCAGATGAGCGTTTTCATCATTTCGGATTGCGCCGTTGAAAAAACATACATCAATCTCGCCATCTTCCATCGCTTCGACATCAGCATATTTAAAATCCATGACGCACGGCCAGAATACAATGTCAAAAGCGGCGGCAACATCCAGGATTTTTTCGTGCAGCCCCAATACGGCGATCTCACAGCCGCCGCAAGATGAGGCCCAATACAGCGCCAGTTTGGGTTTCTGTGTCATTCAGTGGCCTCCTCTACAGCATAGGGGTCTTCGTTCGGCCAGTTATGCGACCAGTCCAGAGGGCCGAGCGCCTTGATTTGTTCGGTCATACGGGCGACGGTTTCGGCAAATTGCACCCCTTCTGCCGCCGACGCCCAGTGAAGCTGCACACGTTCTTCTTCCAGTCCAAGCTGGCGCAGTGTGCGTTTAAGCAGGGCAAAACGCCGGATTGCCTTATAATTGCCCGCCTGGTAATGACATTGGCCGGGGTGACAGCCCATGATCAACACGCCGTCCGCCCCTTTTTGTAAGGCTCGCAGCACAAAAGTCGGGTCTAAACGCCCGGTACACATGATCCGAATATCACGCAGCGTAGACGGATAGCCCATCCGGGAAGTACCGGCCAGGTCTGCTGCGCGATAGGAACACCAGTTACACAAAAAGCCTACAATAACCGGCTTAAAGGTTCCGTTTTCAATCATCGCTCTCTGCTCTCCTGACTAGACCGCTTCCACTGCAAAAGGATCATCGGCAGTCACGTCTACCATAATGCCGTCAATCTCAGCCATCAACTGATCGAAGGTAAAGTGAGCGCCCGTGATAATCTGGCTGGGACAGGCCGCGACACAGGTTCCGCAGCCTTTACACAGCGCCGGATTCACCCGTGACACTGCCAGATCTTCGACGAAGTCAATCGCGTTGTAGGGGCACATATTGTTACAAATCCGGCATCCAGAACACCGGCTTTCATCTATCGAAGCGCGGATGGGTTCGAGGATCACCTGCCCCTTAGAGATGGTGGACAGTATACGCGCCGCCGCTGCTGCTCCCTGGGCTACTGAGTCGGGAATATCTTTCGCCCCCTGGCACGCTCCGGCGATAAAAACACCTTCGGTCATCGTTGCCACCGGGTCGAGCTTGGGATGGCGCTCGATAAAGAAGCCGGTATCGCCGCAGCTTACGCCAAACAAATGTCCAACCTCAGACGAGTCGGCGCGCGGCTCAAGCCCGGCAGCCAGGAGAACCATATCCACCGGCACACGACGCTGCTTGCCCACCAGGGTATCTTCACAGATGACGACCAGTTTTCCTTCTTCTTCCGGGCTGTGCGCGGCGTCGGTGATCTCAGAGACTTTGCCCCGAATGAAGGTCGTCCCTTCGTGTAAGAGGCGGTGATAAAACTCTTCGTAGCCTTTGGAGATGGGGCGCATATCGATATAGAAGTTATAGACTTTTGCCCCAGTCTTTTCTTTGACCAGATGCGCAAACTTGAGCGACGACATGCAGCAGATCGCCGAGCAGTGCGAGTTATAGTGTTTATCGCGGCTGCCCACACAGTGAATGATCGCCACCGTCTCCGGCACGGTTTCACCATCGCGCAGCACCACTTTACCGTCAGTAGGTCCGGCGGCATTAGTCAAGCGCTCGAATTCCAGGCTGGTGAACACATTTTCCAGCCGCCCATAACCATATTGAGGAATCCGGCGGCAGTCGAACAACTTATACCCGGTCGCCAGAACGATATTGCCGACCTCAATATTCAGAATTTCGTCTTCCGCGTCGAAGCGAATAGCATTCGTCTGGCAAACTTTCTCGCACATCCGGCATTTGCCGGTTTTATAGTAAGTGCAGTTTTCGGTATCGATCACCGGATATTTGGGAACAGCCTGGGGGAATGGGCGGTAGATCGCTTTGCGATAACCCAACCCGGCCTCAAAAACCGTATCCAACACTTTGATCGGGCATTTTTCCCAACACGACCCGCAGCCAGTGCAGAGATCCTCATCGACTCTACGTGCTTTCTTGCGCACGCGGACGCTGAAGTTCCCTACATATCCATCGACCTGCTCCACTTCGGAATAGGTGAGTAGGGTGATATGAGGATGTGAACCCACGTCGAACATTTTCGGCGTCAGGATACAGGCCGAACAGTCGAGGGTAGGGAAGGTCTTATCGAACATCGCCATGTGGCCGCCGATGCTCGGTTCACGCTCCACCATATAGACATGATGGCCCGCGTCCGCGATTTCGAGCGCGGCCTGAATCCCGGCAATTCCGCCGCCAACTACCAGCGTCTCAGGCCGGATATTTACCTGCATCGGTTCGAGCGGCTGGTGATGAATCACCCGGTGAACTGCCGCGCTGACCAGCGCTTTGGCTTTGTTGGTCGCGCCGTCGCGATCATTGGGGTGTACCCATGATGCATGTTCGCGGATATTCGCCATCTCAAACAAGTAGGGATTCATCCCGCAGCGCGCGCAGGCATTACGGAACGTTTTTTCGTGCATATGCGGCGAACAAGACGCGACCACCACATGCGTAAGGTCGTGTTCTTTAACATCCTGTTCGATCTGTTCCTGGCCGGTGCTGGCGCACATGAATTTATTATCGCGCGCGATGGTGACAAACGGGAGTTTATAGGCCCACTCCGCGACATGTTCCACGTCTACCGCGCTGGCAATGTTGTGACCACAGTGACAGACGTATACTCCAACTCGTGGTTCGCTCATGTGGACCTCCTATTCCGGCATCACAGGCATCGGCAGCGCGTTTTTCGAGCGCCGTTCGGGTTTAACTTTGGGCGGGGCCATATCCAAAATCTTTTGGATCGCGGGCATGGCATCGACAAATTCCTGGCCGATTCCCACTTCTTTGGGCGACAAACCAAATGCCAGACCGATCAACTGGGTGAAGAACATCACCGGCATATGGTAATCCGTCTCAAACAACCGGTTAGCCGCCGCCTGATAGACATCCAGATTT
>JACRBK010000388.1 GCA_016234525.1 Chloroflexota bacterium | reverse complement strand
TGCAGCGAGAACAGCGACATACCGACTGTCCCGCCTCCCGCCAGCCAGCCGCCCAAAAACCAGATCATATCAATGACCGTAAAAACGAGCAGCGCCGTCATGATCTGCGTGAACGCCGATGCTTCGTAGAGTTGGTCATCGCTAAAATACCAGACAAAATAAGCGAAGAAGTAGGTCAGGGCCGCGACCGCTGCCGTATCAATGACAAACGCGATCAAACGGTGCCGCCATTGCGCAATGGGCTGGCAGTCGGGCTGCAATTCCAACCCCAACAGCCGGACCGTCCCGCCGATCAGCGGACGCAGCCCGGTGAGGACTTCGACCAGCTCGGTTTGTCCGTTGCCCTGCACGCCCGCCACGCCCAACACTTCACCGGCTCGCACGTCAAAATCGACCTGCCGGAGCGCCATCGCGCCCCGTTTATCATACGCTTCGAGCTTGCGTACTTGCAGAACCGCTTCAGCCGGGTGAGCCTCGTCTTTTTCGACCTGCAAGATCACCTCGCGCCCGACCATCATCGCCGCCAGTGACGGTTCAGTGGCCTGATCGGGGGTGGTCGTGCCAACCACACGCCCGCCGCGCATCACGACAATGTGACTGGCGACCTCAAACACTTCTTTCAACTTGTGCGTGATAAAAATGATCGTCACGCCCTGCGCCGCGAGTTCGCGCATGATGCGGAACAATTCGCGCCCCTCCTGCGGAGTCAAAACGGCGGTTGGCTCGTCCAGGATCAAAATATCGGCTTTACGATACAGCGCCTTCACGATCTCGACGCGCTGCTGCATCCCGACGGGCAGTTTTTCCACCACAGCATCCGGGTCCACTTCCAGCCCATACTGGCGCGAAAGTTCGCGCACGCGCTCAGCGGCGGCGCGCGGGTTACGGATCTCGGTCAACGAGTTCAGCAGCGCCAGAAAAGAATCTAATCCTTCATCCAGCACCGACGGTTTGCCCTCATATCCGGCAGCTTTCCGGCGGCGGTTGATCGTGTCGAGGATCACGAATGCCAACACCAGCAGCACCAGCGCGGACACCCCGATCTGTATCCGGCTGCTAACCTGATCCAACTCGCGCCATGTCAGCCCGGTGTACAGCAGTGCCAGCACGCCCAATGCGACCAGATCAGCCGTTTGCAGCCGCCGTTTAACAGGCTCGATCCCGCGCCAACTCGACAGGGTATAAGCGCCCACCAATCCCAACAGCAGCGCCAGACTGACGCCATGCGTGATCGGCGGTGCGTCCTCAATTGCATCGAGCATCCAGGCGGGAACGCCGTTACCCCGGTAGACCTCAAGCTGCGCCTGCGCGCTGTCTAACACGCCGGGGATTCCGGTTTCGGCATCTTCGGCTTTACGCGCTTCGCTGGCCCAGTCAAACGGGATTCGCTCGCGGATCACAACGGTGCGCTTGACCTCGTACCCTTCCATCGTTTTGGGGCGCATTTCGTCCAGCGTCTCGACCTTCTGCCGCAGCGCCAGCGCCGTAAAACCGACTTCGGTAACCAGTTCGACGCGCGTCGCAATCGCCCCCATGATAAAGGCCAATCCCACGCGCCACGCCGCGCCCCAGATCACGCGCGCTACCGGAGGAAATGCCACCGCTGTCGCCAGCGCCACGCCGATCCCGGCCCCGCCCAACAGATATTCCAATTTATTCAGCGCCAGGCCAATGATCAGACTCAGCGCAAAGACCACCAGACTCGGCAGCCATCGAATCACCCATTGCGCGGGCGAATTTTCTTTGCCCTGATAGGCGACGCTGGCTTCTTCTCCCAGCACCACGTTATCGGCGACAGTCATCACGTTCACCAGTTGGAAATGTTGGTGAACCATGCCGATCCCACTGTGGATCGCTTCACGCGGGCTGGCGAAACGGACCGTTTTCCCTTTGAGTTTGATCGTGCCTTCATCAGGGTGATACAGCCCATAGATCACATTCATCAGCGTGCTTTTGCCCGCGCCGTTTTCGCCCAACAGGGCCAAAATCTCGCCGCGATGCAGTTTCATAGATACATTGTCGTTGGCAAGCACACCGGGGAATCGCTTAGTGATTCCTTCAACTTCTAACACCACTTCGTTTGTTTGTGATTGTTCGGTCATCGCGCCGCCCCTATTCGTGTTCATAGGCGATACCAACGCTCGCGGGAGGCTGCGCCCGCCCCACGAAGCCCGCCAGCACAATAATCGTCAGCAGGTAGGGCAGCATCCCCACCAACTGGTGCGGCAGGTTAACACCAAACTGCTGAAGCTGGCCTTGCAGCGCGGTGGCAAATCCGAACAGCAGCGCGCCTTTGAACGCCCCGGAGGGCCGCCAGTTGCCGAAGATCATCACCGCCAAAGCGATAAATCCGCGCCCGGTGGTCATGCCCTGCTCGAACAACCCCACCGCCGCCAGCGTGAGAAATGCTCCCGCCAGCCCCGCCAGCATCCCGCCTAAAAATAGGTTGGTATACTGCACGCGGTAGACATTGATGCCCAGCGTATCCGCCGCGCGTGGATTTTCGCCCACCGAGCGCGTGCGCAGTCCCCAGGTGGTATGGAACAATGCCCAACCGAGGAAAAAAACTAACACCAGCGTGAGATAGGTGATCAGGTCTTTATCGAACAAAATACGCCCGATGTCGTAAGGCAGATAAAACGTCAGGTTATCCGCTAATTTGAGTTTCAAAGAATCGGCTTGCGAAAACGGATTGCCGATCAGGTTGGGCAGTTTGCCGAGTGTAGGAGCGTTCAATTTATAAAAATAGCCGGTCAGCCCCACCGCCAGGATATTGATCACCGTGCCGCTGACGATCTGGTTGACTTTGTAGCGGATCGACAGCAGGCCGTGCAGCAAACCGAGAATCCCCCCGGTCAGCAGCGCGACGGCGAGCGCCAGTGTCAGGCGCACCGGCCCGGCCTGGATCGCCGCCGGAATTTGATCATCGCTGAGATAAACATTCGTCATAAAACCGGTGAACGCGGCCATCAGCATCATGCCCTCGATGCCGATATTCACGATCCCGGATCGCTCACACAAAATGCCGCTCAACGAGCCGAGTGTGATCGGCACGGAATAACGGATGGTGAAATTTATCGTCGCCACAATGGCGAGGCCCAGTTCTGTTTCGCCCATAAGTTTATTTTCTCTCTTCTGGCGCGGCTATTTCTTCGCGCCCCGGATGCGGTACATCTGCCGGATGATCTGGTCTGCGGCGACAAACATCAGGATCAACGCCTGGATCACCTGGATCAGTTCTTTCGCCACATTGGAGACGAGCGCCATACGGGTCGTCCCCGCATCCATCGCGCCGAACAAAAACGCCGAAATATTCATGGCAATCGGGTTATTGCCCGCCAGGAACGCCACCGTGATCCCATCGAAGCCCAGGCCCAAACTCTGGTTGCCCTCGTATCGGTGATTCACACCCAGCGTTTGAATCCCACCGGCCAACCCCGCCAGACAGCCCGCGATAAACATTGTCAGAATCGTCACCTGTTTGACATTCACCCCGGCATATTCCGCCGCGTGGGGGTTATGCCCGTTCATGCGTACCTGGAACCCAAACGTAGTCCGGTAGAGCAAAAAGGAGACAAATATCGTCGCCACAATCGCTATAAAGATGCCCAGATGGAGTTCAAAATTCGGGGGGACTTTATAAACAATGGGTAACTGCGCGCTCTTGAGAATGTCCGGCGTGCGGGCGATAGCATCTTTCACTGCGTCAGGGCTGGCGAGTGGGCCGGGCCGCGCATCTTCG
>JACRBK010000396.1 GCA_016234525.1 Chloroflexota bacterium | reverse complement strand
GTATCCCGCCGCAGCAGGGTATAAAAGCGCAGCGCCGCGATAAAGGCCGTCAGCGTGATATGCTCAGAGGGCGCCGCCAACAGGTTATGCCCCAACCCTCGGAAAGTTGCCTTGAGATTAGGCGTCCATCCGCGAAAATAACTCTCTATCGTGCGCCCCGGCATACTGATCCCTTCTTGAATGGGATCAAAGCCGGTGGTGGTGATCACGCTGGAAAAAAACGCGGGCAGCGACAGAAAATCAAGCGGCGTAATGGTCGACCAGAAACCGAGATGCAGCAGCAGTTGCAGGTAGTGAAACGGCGCGGGCAGCCAGGATCGGCGCGTAACGGTTCCGGCTTCAAAGTAGCGTACTTCCTTGCCCCAACGGTTGATCCACTCTTCGCCTTCAGACAAATGCAGTTCAAGGTCCAGAAAACGCTCGAACATAGCGCGCATGTTGTCATAACCGCCCCATAAAGCGTGTGCGCCATGCTCCGAATTAAACGACCATGTTTTCCCGTTATGCTCGAAGGTATTCGCCGCGCCGCCGGACAGCCGCCCGCCCGGCCATTCGGTATCCGCTTCGAGCACCAGCGGCGGAACATCACGCTCGGCGAGGTGAATCGCCGCGCTCAGGCCCGCCAGTCCGGCGCCGATCACGACAACGGGGAAAATGTCGTCTGGAGATGTGGAGTTCATGAATTTTTTCCTTGTCAGTGTGATCAGCAGGAAACTATTTACCGGGTTGTTTTATCCCATAATCCCGGATCACGCGCCCGGTACTCAAGTGCATATCTAACTGGGCGCGATAGGCTTCGCGCAGTGTGATCTGAGCGTCTTTGAGCGGCCCGGCCATTACCTTCAACACCGGATCGCGCATCTGGGCGATCTGATACCAGCGCAGCACGCCGAAAATCGCGTGGGTCAGTTGATCCAGGGCATACGCCGGAGCCTCAACAGTAGATTCAACCGCCAACACCCGTTTGTGATTATAAACACCGATGCGGCGGAACGGCGGCAGGCGCATTGTCCGGCGCAGCATGTCGCCCATCTGAAAGGCCAATGCCGCGCTGCGTCCTTCCAGCCCGATCCAGTCCATCAAGGCGCGCACGAGGCGCGGTTCGTCGCTGCTGTCTAATCCCGCCCAATCGAGTGCGAGCTGCGGCGTGTTATCCACGCTGAGTGCGATGTGCTGCGCCGCGAACGTGGTCTGGCCCAGGCGTTTGGGGAAACCGTAAATTTCGCGACCTAACACCACCGGCTCATAGGCGGATGGGTAGATATACGGCACGAATAACCCGATGCTGTGCCGGTAGCGTACAGGTATAAAGACCGTCGTTTCGGTGTAACCAAAACGCGCGGCGGGATCGTGCCGGGGATAGGAGTCGGGAAACTTCGCCAGGGCTAACAGCAGCGAATCGCGTTTGCGGCCTGTGCGCCGGAACAGGCTCAACCCCTCCGGCAGCAGCGCGCGCAGCGGATCGAGATCGGCGTCACAGAAGGCAAAGATCAAGGTCACATTGTCGAACATGAACGGGCCGGGGACCGGCTGCGCGGTGGAACCGGCGTAGTGAACCGGCGCTTCGAGTTCGTCCAGCCGGGTCTGCGTGGAATGCAGGGATACCGCCAGCCAGCGGCGGGCAGCGGCGCTAAACTCCGGCTGCTGCCAGAGTTGTTGTATCGACCAGCACAAAAACGTGCTGTCGGTTTGGGCTTCTAGTTTGATCCAATGTGGCAGCCCGCCCAACGTAGCCGCAGGATCGATCAGCGGGGGCGTCCATGCCTGCGCTTTTCCCGCGTGGGAAACCAAACACTTCCCCTCGACTAACAAGTAGAGTTTGTCCGCCGGATCCCCTTCATAAAACAGTACCTCACCCGCGTTAAGTGTCCGTGTTTCAGCTTGCGCCAACAGCGCCGCCTGGTGATCCGCATTGAGATCAGAAAATAGGGGGATTTGATCAAGATTCATAACTAAGGACGATACCCCATTCGCGGAGAATCGACAAAACGACCTCGCGCGGGAAGTGCATTTCACAAAAGTTCATGAGCCGACGCTTATCAGGTTCTTTTGTGTGTGGCGGGCGAAATCTATCTGAATGCGGCAAGGGTTGAACTCACGTGAAAGGCCCGTTGCTTTTCGTGCGATTAAAACCCGTTCAAAAATAGATTATTCTTAATTTGTCTGATCGCTGGTCGAATACGTTCAGGGGTAACCCGCTGTATGGTTGATAATTTTGCGCCCCTTTTCGTCTGTACCTCTGATAAAACTGGACCAGTGCCATCAGGATTCGTAACGAAGAGAGATTTCTTTAGAAGTTCGGGCGATGCAAATATCCATTCTGCTTCTTCCAAGACTGCATCATTTTCAATGCGGGTATCGATTACAATGGCTGGTACTATCTCCATGAATTCACGAACCACATTTTTCCATTCGTTATCTTCTAAAGTGCGGTAATTTGAATAACCAAGACCTTCATAGATCGCCCCGAAACGAAAATCGTCGATCAAGTGAACGACTTTTAGCGGAAAAATCGCTAATACAATATCGAAATATAACGACGCGGCTTCTGTCTTTGAAGCGCCAAGCATCAATAGAGACGGGGGAAGGCAAGTATTGCTTATGGCCAAAAAACCGAGCGTAAGTTCAAGCAGTGCCGGTAATGGAGATAACACCCCAGGAATGAATGTGTCAATGGATCCGATTATCACGCTGAGAAGACCCAGCAGAAACATAAATCGTTGTTGGGTTTTGAGCGTTACCCTAAACATTTGACCTATTATTTCGTCAGGAAAACGCCGGTAGACGCGGATCGTTGAATACCACATTTGCACAACGAGCGCCAGAAAAATAAACCCCGAAAAGTCCAGGAACGAGGGCTTTGAAATTAACCGCGAGAGTGTTGTTATTGCTGAAAACACAAGTATTCCTAACGCGCCCAGCACAACGAAATTCGCGGTGGGAAAAGGAATGTCCATTTCATCGCCAGAGGCTACCCCTGAATCGGGTTTCTGTGAAAGACCGCTAAATCGGCTTTTTCGCCTCGAAAAGATTGATTGAGCGTGCAGGAGAAACTTATTCAGCTTATCTAAGAACGACTGTAGATCAGATTGTGTAGCCGCATTTAGACCTGGATTATTTGAATAATCTACGGATCGATTGTAAATCTCTACTAACTGGTTGAGATAACTACAATACTCATCTTTAACAGAATCAGATGCCTCAAAGCCAGCAAATGCCGCACTGTATAAGTAACTCCCTAACTCACCTAAATGCAAAAAAACACTTTCAGCTTCTAAATAAAGGCGACCCGGTAAATTGTCATCTACCTCTAGCGCGTCCAATGCTTGTTGCGCGCTGCCCAAAGTTTGTTGGCGCAACCTCTGGGCCTCACGGACGGCGTGAATCGCTAAAGTCGAATATTTACTATAGGCTTTTGAAGGTTTGCCGATTGTATTTTGAGCAAAGAAATTTTGGACTCTCTCTTTATCTGGCACTAACGCAGCCGGGTCTTTGCGTTCCATAGAACTCCCTCTAATGAGTACCAAACGGGTCATTTAGCATAGGCGATAACCTCATTTGAATGCAAGCGCCCAACGGCTCATGGGCGCATTTCACAGAAGACAATCACCTGATTCTGGTTGGGTGCGGTTGATGAAATCGGTCTGAGTGCCGCAAGGGTTGAACTTACTAGGAATCCCCCCCCCCGCCGCAGAGTCGAGATCGCCGCGCTAAAAGCCGCCAGTTTTCAATTGGGCGGTTATTACGTTCCTTGTCATCGTTCGATTTGGTTTACAATTAATGTATAAGGTTGTTTGCAAATGTCCGCCCGCAAAAAGTTTTATTGAGGAGTCTCGCTTATGCGAAGAGTATACGTGGTATCCGGCGGCGTCTCGAAGTTCTCGAAAGCCCGCCCAGACAAAACCTTTCAGGCAGTGGTGAAGGAGGCTTACGATTACGCGATCCGCGATCTTGATCTGACGTTTGAGCAGTTTACCGAACTGGTCGATGGATCGGTGGCGTCGTATTTCTCCGATCATTTTCAACGCCAGTTGATGAGCGGCATCATGGCTCAGGACTACCTGGGGCTGTGCCCTAAACCATCGCACCGGGTGGAAGGCGGCGGCGCGACCGGCGGCTTGTGTTTTCAAGAGGCGTGGAAAAGTGTCGCCAGCGGCGACATGGATGTTTGTGTGGCCTACGGCTTCGAGACGATGAGTCATGTTAACACCTGGAAAGGCAATGAATTTATCGCGCTGGCCTCGGATGTGAGCTTCGATTATCCGGTGGGCGGTTTTTACTCCGGCTACTACGCGATGATGGTGACACGCCACATGAAAGAATTCGGCACGACTGTCGAGCAAATGGCGCATGTCTCGGTGAAAAATCATATCAATGCCTACCACAACCCCTACGCGCAGAAACGCCATCGTTACACCATCGAAGATGTGCGCAGCGCGCCGATGGTCGCCTGGCCGCTGACCCGTCTGGACATTTGTGTGATGAGTGATGGCGCGGCGGCGGTGATCTTTTGTTCTGAGGAAGGCCTGGCGAAGCTGGAACAGGCCAGCGGCAAGCGCTACCCGCGCGTGTATGTAGAGAGCATCGGGCGCGGCACGGATGCCATGCGCATGTCAGATCGCCCGCACCAGACATTTGATGAATTTATGGCGAAAAACGCCCTCGCTATTGAGCGCGACAGCATGGCGACCTCGGCTTATTATAAGGATTTGTGGGATCGTGGTTTTCGTTATCCGGGCGTCCACTCTTTTCGCGCTGGGCGTATGGCGAGCAAACAGGCGTATGAACGCGCCGGGGTGGTTGATCCGCTGCACGAGATTGATTTTGTGGAACTGCACGACGCTTATACTTCGTCCGAACTTCAGACCTATGAAGATATGGGACTGTGTCGTTATGGGGAAGGCGGCCCCTTTGCGACGAGCGGCAAAACCTTCATGCCAGGGATCGATTATGGCCTGAACCTGCCCGAACCGCCGTTATGTGCGGTTAATCCTTCTGGCGGGCTGATCGCGTGCGGGCATCCTGTCGGCGCTACCGGGCTGATGCAAGGGGTTTTCGCGCTGTGGCAGCTTCAGGGTACGGTGAAAAAACACTTTAATGATGACAAACTCCAGATCGCCCATGCCGAGCGCGGCGCGATTCACAGCCACGCCGGAACAGGGACTTATGTTACAGTGTCGCTGCTGAGAAAGGAAGCGTAACCATGCCTGACCATGACGAACCCAAACTGCCGCGCAAAATCGAAGAGACGGACGACGGGCAAACGGTGTTTAATGTTCCCTTCCCGCGCACGCTGGACGAAGCCGCCCTGCAAATGCTCAAGAATATGGGACCGATCATTTTTAAGCAGCCGTACCAGATCGACTATATTCACTCTTACGGGCAGGATTCACCCTTTTTCGCGGGGTTAGCCAACGGTGTGTTTTTGGGCAATCGCGATCCCGGCAGCGGTTACACTTACGCCACGCCGCGCGGCCATGATATGTACTCCGGGACAGAAACCGAGTGGGTGGTGCTGCCGGGGGAGGGGACGATCCACGCTTTCACTGTCTGCCACTTTGGGTCCGAAGAGTTTTTGCCGCAGACTCCCTTTGTGTTGATCCTGGTCGAGTTCGAGGGCGTAGACACGCTGTTTTTATCGCGCCTCGTCGGTGTTGATCCCAATGCCGCCTCGCTCGACTGGATCGGGATGAAAGTTGAGGCGCGTTATCTGCGCAACAGCAAACTTAAGCCGACAGACGTGTATTTTATGCCTGCCGGAGATAATGCCTAAAGTCCGTAGAAACCGGGTGGCCTTGCAGCTGCCCGGTTTTATCTTGGGAGCCACAGATGGACTTTAAATTGACCGATGAACAGCGGTTGTTTCAAACTGCCGTGCGCAGTTTTTGCGAGCGCGAGATCAAACCGTATGCCGCCGAGGTGGATGAAACCGGGCGGCTGCGCCGCGAAGCGCTCGCCAAAATGCCCGATCTGGGGCTGGTCGGGCTGCAAGTGCCGGAGGATTACGGCGGGGCCAATTTCGACAGCATCAGCAGCGCGCTGGCAATGGAAGAACTGGGCCGGGCGTGCGGCTCAACGGGCCTGAGCCTGGAGGCGCACAACGAACTGTGTTGTATGCCGATTGTCCGCTGGGGAACGGAGGATCAGAAAGGGCGGTTTTTGCCGCGCCTGACTAGCGGCGAGGTGTTAGGCAGCCTCGCACTGACCGAGCCGGATTCCGGCTCTGACCTGATGGGGACGCAGACCCGCGCCGTGAAGGATGGCGGCGAATGGGTGATCAACGGCGCGAAGGTATGGATCACCAACGCCAGCCTTGCCCCGGTGATTGTGACTCTATGCAAAACAGAAAAAGACGCGGGATCGAGATCGTTCAGCCTGATCCTGATCGAGACGGATCGCGCCGGAGTGACTATTGCGCCGCCGCTGCCCAAAATGGGGACGCACGGCTCCCCCGCGCACATGCTGACGTTCTCCGATGTGCGCGTGCCGCTTGATAATTTGCTCGGCCAGGAGGGGCGCGGCCTGTATATGGTGTTAGAGACGTTGGACAGCGGGCGGATCGCCGTGGGAGCGCTGTGTGTCGGGCTGGCGCAGGCGGCCTTTGAAGAAGCCGTCCGCTACAGCACCGAGCGCCGCGCCTTCGGGAAAACGTTAGCCGATCATCAGGCGATTCAGTTTAAACTGGCGGATATGGCCACTCAGATCGAAGCGGGGCGGCTGTTGGTCTACCGCGCGGCCTGGGCCAAAGACCAGGGGGAACCTTACAGCAAACTGGCCTCGATGGCGAAATTATTTACCTCAGAAGCGTGTGAGCGCGCCGCGTTTGAGGCGCTTCAGATTCACGGGGGATATGGCTACAGCCGGGAATTTCCACTCGAACGAATCTACCGGGATCAGCGCATGATGAGCATCGGAGAGGGGACCAGCGAGATCAACCGTATGGTCATCGCCCGTCGATTGTTAGAGGAGGCAGGCGCATGAATGTGCTGGATACAGGGCACGGCGAACTGATTCAGCCGCCGGACATGGACGCCTTTCGAGAGTGGAACCGGACTCATAAATCACGCAAACTCGAAGACAAATTGATGGACGAACACGAAGCCATCGCCCGTTTTGTGACCGACGGCAGTTATATCGGCACGGAACTCTATGGCACGGTGCGCGCGCCGATGTCGCTGGTGCGCGAAGTAGTGCGTCAAAAACCAAAGAACCTGCGTTTGGCCGCTCAGGGTGCGCTGGATCTGGATTTATTGTTGGCGGGTGGGCAGATCGACGCGATTGAGATCGTTTATTATGGCCTGGAAGTCTACGGCGTAAGTCACATTTTTCGCCGCGCGGTTGAGAGCGGACAGGTCAAACGCTGTGTAGAATGGAGCAACGCGAGTTTTACGTGGCGCTTAAAAGCTGCCGCGATGGGCGTCCCCTTTTTGCCGGTTCGTTCGCTGCTGGGGACCGATACGTTTAAGTACAGCGCCGCCAAAGTGGTCGAAGACCCATTCACGGGGAGCAAAGTGTGTCTGGTTCCCGCCCTGGTGCTGGACGTGAGCCTCATCCACGTCCACCGCGCGGACCGTTATGGGAACGCCCAGATCGAGGGTATCAACGGTCTGGCTTACGATTATGCGCGGGCCAGCAAACGGGTAATCTTGAGCGCTGAAGAAATTATCGATACGGATGAAATTCGCCGCCACCCGGATCGCACGGTGATTCCCTATTATCTGGTGGATGCTGTGGTCCATGCTCCCTATGGATCCCACCCCGGCGAAACGGTCTACAGTTATGCGCGTGATGAGGAGGCGATCCGCGAATGGGTGAATGCCGCCCAAACGCCAGAGTCTACCGCCGCCTACCTGGACTCTTATGTGTATGGCGTACCGGATCACGCGGCCTATCTTGAGCGGATCGGATCGGCGCGGCTGGATGATCTGCGCCGGAAAGCGGAGGCACACCGTTGAGCGAGCCAAACAAAGACTATTCGGCTACCGAACTGATGATTTGTGTGGCCGCGCGGCTGATGCAGGATGGCACGACCGCGTTTATCGGAACAGGCATTCCAATGTTAGCGGCGGCGCTGGCGCAAAAGTTGTACACCCCCAACCTGATCGCGGTGTTTGAGTTCGGCGGTACGGGGGCGCTGCTGGACGAACTGCCGCTGGCGGTGAGTGAAGCGCGCACCTTTCACCGTGCGATTGCGGCCTCTGGGTTGAGCGACATCATGGAAATCGCCCAGCGCGGCTTTATCGACTATGGGTTTATCGGCGGCGCACAGATTGATCCCTATGGCAATCTGAACAGCACGGTGATCGGCAGCTACGATTCCCCCACAACACGCTTGCCGGGCAGCGGCGGCGCGAATGATGTCGGCTCGTTTTCGTGGCATACGATAGCGATCATGCGGCATGACCGGCGGCGTTTTGTCCCCCGTTGTGATTTTCTGACCACACCGGGCTATCTGACCGGCCCTGGTGCGCGTGAGGATGCCGGACTGCCCGCCGGAACGGGGCCGCTCTACGTGGTGACGACGCTGGCCCGGCTTGGTTTTGATCGCGCGGCGTCCTGCCGAATGACAATCGACGCGCTCTTTCCGGGCGTGACGAAGCAGGAAGTGATTGATAACACCGGGTTTGAACTGCTGATCCCCGATCATGTTCCGACGCTCGATCTGCCGACGGTGGAGGAACTGCGCGTTCTGCGGGATGAGATCGATCCCCACCGCTTGTATATCTAAACCCACTCTGTCATATCCCTACCATGATCGGGATCATGATTTTGATGATCTCGATCATATTTTTGGCAGTGAATCCAGCGAATGCCTGTAAGATAAAAACAATATCAGACAAGCGAAAGGGATTCTTATGGGTATCGGCGATTCAATCACCCTGGTAAGCTGCCTCGCCGGGTTCATGGCGGCGCTGCCTGCACTGCTGATCTTCTTGACTCTCTTGTTCAGCCGCACCACTGCTCGCGCCGCCCGCCGTCTGGAGCGGGGCGCGATCCTGCCGTTTTTTGTCGGGCTGGGATCGCTGCTGGTGATCGGCTTCCCCGCGAGCGGCATGATCGCACTGGGCAGCATTTTCCAGTTAGCCGGTGTGTTGATTATTATGGTGCTGCTGTTGTGGGCGTTTACGGGGCTGGCGGCGGTCGCGCGGCTGGTCGGCAGCCGTCTGTACTCGGCTTCGTTCCAACCCGATCAGCCGATCACGGAGATCGCGTTAGGGGCGGGGATCGTGAGTCTCGCCGTCGCTTTTCCGCTGCTCGGCTGGCTGTTGGTGCTGCCGTTTGGCGCGGTGGCGGGCGTAGGCGCGACCCTGCTCACCCGGTTCTCACGCCGTCGCTCGGAGCCAGCCCGTTACGCCGATCCGATTCCCGCGCCCGATTTTGATGCTGTGGCGAATGTCCCATGACGGCCCGGCTGACGCGGCGCGCGCTGCTGCTGGCAGCGATGCTCGGAACTGCCGGGTGCAGCACCGTGGTAAACCGGCTCACCGAGCCAGACATTCCCGATACTCTCAAGCCGCCGGGCGGGGCAGCGCGGCACCCAGTTGCGCACCTGCTCAATCGGGCTGCCTTTGGTCCGCGCCCCGGCCAGATCGAACAAGTCGAGAAGATGGGCAAAGAATCCTGGCTGGACCGGCAGCTTGACTACCAGGATATCGATGATGATCGGGTGGGTTGGCGGCTGCGACGATACGATTCGCTCAAGCTGAATCACCGCGATTTACTCTCGTTTCGCGGCGGTGATGACAAAAACTATCTGCAAAACGAGCTGGCTGTGGCGGCGCTGGTGCGCGCGGTGTACTCTGACCGCCAGCTCTATGAAGTGATGGTCGGTTTCTGGTCCGATCACTTCAGTCTCTACCACTACAAAGACGAGGTCGCCATGCTCAAGACCGCCGATGACCGCGAGGTGATCCGCAAACACGCGCTGGGGCATTTTGGCGACCTGCTGCGCGCATCGGCGCACAGCCCGGCCATGTTGATCTACCTGGACAATGTGCTAAACGAAAAAAGCCATCCGAACGAAAACTATGCCCGCGAGATCATGGAACTGCATACGTTAGGTGTCGAAGGTGGTTACACTGAGCAGGATGTGCAGGAAGTTGCGCGCTGTTTTACCGGCTGGTCAGTCGATGGGCGCGGGGAATTCGAGTTTAAGGACGAATGGCACGATCCCGGCGAAAAGACCGTCCTGGGCCATGTGATTACGGCGGGCGGGGGCAAAGACGATGGCGACCGGGTATTAGATATCCTGATCGATCATCCCAACACAGCACGTTTTGTGTGTACGAAACTCGCGCGCCGTTTCATCAGTGACGACCCGCCCGCCGGTGTGATCGACTCCTGCGTTGCAAGCTGGCAGGCAACTG
>JACRBK010000395.1 GCA_016234525.1 Chloroflexota bacterium | reverse complement strand
TTTGAATTGGGTAGGGCAAGCCCTACCCCTACACAAAATGATACTTCCCCACTTTCCCCGCTGTGCCGAGAAAGGGGGGGGACGATGCGATACATCGCGGGGGAATAGGGGTAAAATGGTTACGCCGGGTCGAGGTCGTTAATCGTGCGCTCGATCAGCGCGATCAGGTCGCGCAGCGTGTCGGCATCGAAAGCGAGGCGCGCACCCGCCGCCTGGAAAAGCTGCGGCAGCGGGACGGTACTCCCCAGGGCCAGCGCGCGTCGATAGGCGGCGACGGCTCCGGCTTGATCCTGTTGGGCGCGTCGCCAGACCTGCACGGCGCCCATCTGCGCCAGCCCATATTCGACATAATAAAACGGCGCGCTCCAAATGTGACCCTGAAGCCGCCAATACAGTTTCAGGCTATCTTCGATTCCCGACCAATCGTAATCAGGCATATAACGACGGTGCAGATCGTACCAGACCTGATCACACTGGCGCGGGTCGCGAGCCTGTGTGGGATTCTCATAAATCCAGTGTTGGAACGCATCCACCACCGCCATATACGGCCAGAACAAGATCACGCCTTCCAGGTGGTCGGCGTGGGCGCGGGCGGCATCTTCCCGCGAATAAAAACCGCCCTGATCCGCCGCCAGATAGGGCGCGGCGAGCAGTTCCATCGCCATCGACGCGACCTCGGCAAACTCCATCGGCATCCACGCCTCGGCCCGGTGTTGAAAATAAGGCTGGTGGGCGGCCTCAAACGCATGGAAAGCGTGTCCCCCTTCGTGCAGCAGGGTTTGCACATTATCGTGCGTGCCGACCGCATTGGTAAAAATGAAGGGATGCCGCGTGAATATAAACTCGGTCATATAACCGCCGCTGTCTTTATTTTTGCGGCTTTCCAGATCAAGCAGGTCATGCACGCGCATAAAGTGATAATAACCGCCTAACTGGGGGTCCACACGGGTGAAGATCGTCTCGATCTTGTCGTTCAATTCCTCGATGGTCTGGTATGGTTTCAGCGGCTCGCGGCCTGATGGATCGGGGCTGCCGAACCAGAACGCATCCCACACGCGCAGCGACTCTACGCCCAGCCGTTTGCGCCGCCGGGCATTCAGACGGCTGGCGGCGGGGACCACGACGGCTTCAATCGCGGCATGAAAGGCTTTGCAGTCGTCCGGCGTATAATCGAAGCGTCCCATTTCTTTCCAGCGCAGATCGCGGTAACTGTCAAACCCGGCATTGCGGGCCATCTTCAGGCGCACGTCCAGATACTTCACCCACAGGTCATCGAACCGATCCCGATCTTGCTGGACACGCTCCGCCAGTTTGCGCCACGCGCGCTCACGGATGCCCCGATCAGCGGCCAGCAGTTTGGCGATCACCTGCGGGCGGGTGAGTTCTTCACCGTCCCAGTCGATCAGCATGGCCCCGTGAATCTTGCTCAGTTCGACATCCAGTTTTTCAAGCTCGGTTTGCAGGGGCAGATTCTCCACGCGGAAGATCGCCGCATCGGTGCGCATTTTGCGCAGCGGAATCTCGAATCCCGCCGGTTCCAGGCCGCTGGCGAGCAGTTTTTCTTTAAGCTGCTGCTCAAATTCGCGGTAGGGGGGGAGCACTTGCTCAGAATACGCCGCAAAACGCTGCTGCCCGTCCTCATCGTTGGTATGGGTCGTCGTGCGCACCTGTAAGCGGGTGAACGCTTCCGAGATCAGGCTCGCCAGCAGGGACCAATCCGCCAGCCACGCCTCGACCGTCTCCCCGGTCAGCGGGCGTGCCACGAGTTCATCCGCGAAGGGTCTGATCTGGTCCCAGGACCACGCCATAAACTCAGTGATATTATCCGGTAAAGTGTTGAGCATGAGATATCCTTTCAAAAAGGCGCTTTGGTTACAATCTAATTATGGCAGGCGCAGCGGATCGCCTCCCAATAAAAAACATGGCACGCTGGATACTCTACCGCAAAACCCTTTGAAAAAAGGAGAAATATCTTATGCCCCGACATACAAGTTTGCTGCTGCTGATTCTGATCACCCTGTTCCCTGTGAGCGCCCTCTATGCTCAAGATAATCCGCCCCACATGGGCAGCGGGATCGTGTTTATCGACGCGCCGCACAAAGGTATCTGGATAGACGGCGTGCTGTCTCATAACGGCGATTTCCTGGTGGTGATCTCGTACCTGTCCGGTGGAGCCGCTTTCCCGGAGATTTATTTGTATGACCTGCGCGAGATCGATCCCGATGGCCCTTCTGTCGCGCTGGAGCCGAGCGCCACCTTTCGGGATGAGGCTGCCACCGACAGCACCGGAGTCCTGCTGTCGGCCTCCGGTATCGCTTTTTCGCCAGATGATACACGGCTGGCGATAATGGGATTCGGCGCTATTCGCGTGCTGAGCGTGCCAGACCTGAAACCGCTGGACCAGTTATCACGTCTCAGCCTGATATTTGGCGATGTCATTTGGAGCGCCGATGGTCATACCCTGTTGGCGGCAGATCGTTTGGGCCACACACATCTGACGCTGACTCTCTGGAATCTCGATCAGAACACGACCCAATCCCACAGCGCCACCTTTCCCGACGAGTTATGGCAATCGTCGTTAGTGCCGTTCGCAGGCGGCTGGCTGGTGGATGGCGGCGGCAGTTTCCTGTTCTGTGATACGGCGCTCAACTGCCAGTCCGTCTCCCACAATCAAACCCTGCGGGCGGTCGATTTCGCTCACGAGATAATCGTCACGGGAGATGGGCGGCATACGACGCCCACCACCGCCTGGACACGCAACTCCGACGGTGTTTTTGTGCCGGATACCCATTTTTTTGATTTTTTGGGCGAAAACGGCGTGCCGGAGTCGTTCAGCCCGGATGGGCGTTATATGAGTGTGATGCGCTGGATCGATGTCAGCGGCGGGCAGAGTTACACGGCGTATGATCTGTGGGAGTTGGAGCAGCACACCCTGCTCTATGAAGCGTCTCAGGGGCGGGGGATTCGCTGGATGGGGGTGGATAACTATTATCTGCCGGGCAGCGGCGGAATCCTCGCGCACCCTGGCAGCGCTGAGCCGGTATCGTTGATGCGCGATTTTGAAGCCCTGGAAGTGTTCGCGGGCCTGACAACAGATGAAATGTGGGGCAGGATGCGCACCTATCACGAGGTGTGGGG
>JACRBK010000058.1 GCA_016234525.1 Chloroflexota bacterium | reverse complement strand
TGAATTTTGGGATCATGGGTACAATGGCGATGGGTTGGCCGATCCACAGGGGAATCCGTTGGGAATCAACTGGGACTTCCCTGGCGACAACACCGATCCCGATGGATGGTATACCACCTTTAACCAACCGGTCACCGCTCCGGCGTCGAATGCATTCAGCCATATGCTGGAATACGATGTGATCATCTTCAAGAGTTGCTTTCCGAATGCCGATATTCAAAGCGAAGAACAGGCTGAGAACTATCGCCGCTATTTCCTGAGCATCCGCGATGTGATCGATCAGCATCCTGACAAACTGTTCATCGCGCTCACCTTGCCGCCGCTGGTTCCCAATTCGACCACTCCTGAAGCAGCCGAGCGCGCCCAACAGTGGGCGGAATATTTGACCTCGCCTGAATTTCTGGACGGACACTCTAACCTGGTTGTTTTCAATTTTTTTAATCTGCTGGCTGATGAAACGGGCTTCTTGCGCGCCGACTTTCGCCCGGATGAATGGGACAGCCACCCGAACGAACGAGCAAATCAAACCATCGGTCCGCTGTTTGTGGATTTCGTAGACCAGTCGATCCGCAGTTTTACTCCTGGAATACCGCCCGTTGAACCTGTCACCCAAACAACTGATACGATAGTGCAGGCCAATGATCTGCTCTCTGGTTTTGAGATCGCAGCACTCTCTGAGGATCGGTGGTGGACATATACTAACGAGCCGGTAAACTCGTTTGCCTGTGTGCTGGATCAACCGGGGCGGGAGAGCGATCAAACGCTGCGGATGGACTTCGACATTCCACGCGAGGGCAGCGCCGGGTGCGGTGTGAATTTTCAATCCGATCCTGGCTGGGCAGATTATGATGGCATCCGTTTTTATTGGAAAGCGGATCAGCCCGATCTGGTGATGGTTTTTGCCCTGGCGGCTACTGACCCTGATCCGGCAGCAGAAGAAGCCGCGCCGTTTGAGAAACTGTTATCTACCAGCGGCGAAGAATGGACCCAGGTGACCGTATTGTGGTCCGATCTGGTCAAAGCGGATTGGTTCGGTGACGCCGGACCCAGTCAATTCGACCCCGCGTGGGTCGTCTGGGCCTACTTCAATGTAGGCTATTGGGAAAAAGATCAGGCCGGTACAATCTGGATTGATGATATTCAACTGATAAACGCCAACTAAAAGGAGCCGCAGCCACTACGCTCTATGAGTGAACAACCGTCCGCTTATTCCGAAGAACAGCCCGCTCGTACACCGCCGCGCCGCGACCGCCAGCAGTTGTCCAGTATTCAGATTGTGTTTGCCACCATTCTGTCTATTGGACTGCTGCTAGTGATCAACCTGAGTGGGCGCATCGCACGCGGCCAGCAGATGGAGATCGAACGGCGCAGGCTCCAGGCCACCATTGATGTGCTTGAACAGCAAAAAGTCGATCTAATGAAAGAACGGGATTATGCCGCCAATGATATCAGCGTGGAACACTGGGCGCACACCGAAGGGAAAATGGTCCGAGATGGTGAAAT
The DNA here is from genome assembly GCA_016234525.1 of Chloroflexota bacterium. Taxonomy (GTDB): domain Bacteria; phylum Chloroflexota; class Anaerolineae; order Aggregatilineales; family Aggregatilineaceae; genus JACRBK01. The sequence continues at coordinate 12,281 of JACRBK010000058.1, read as the reverse complement.
TTTGGTGATCCCAATCCCTGCCGGGGTCGCCGAACCTACCCCGGCTCCCACACCGCAAGTTCTGGTAGCCGTGCAGCCGTCAGAGCCGGAAACGCCACAGTGGCATTTGTGGTGGAACCTGTTTTTTGACGGCGCTCCACCATTCTGATATCCCCAATAACTTCGCTAAATTCTATTGGTCGATTACTTTCGCTTATCTACCCGTGAGTCGCTTAAAAATGTCTTCGTCCTCATCCCTGATTGCCCTGGCAGGCACACCTGGCTGGGCCACAACTGCCGAAACCTTGCTGCATCAGAATGGGTTTGATGTCGTACAATATCACAACTTGGCGAATCTGATTGATCAATTAATTGAAGATTATCCGGTGCTGCTGCTGGTAGATGGTGATCAAGCCGATTGGTCTATGCAGGTCAGCGCCCCAAAAACGGAGCAGGCTACGCGCCGCATCCCGATCCTGGTGATCGCCTCAAATCCCGAACTGGCATCACAAGCCATCAATGCCGGAGCAGAAGGCTTTTTGATGGCAAGTGACCTCTCGGAAAAGCTGCTGCCCCAGGTGGTAAGCATAGCTCGCCTGCCTGATCCGGAAGTCGCCAAAGAGTTAGACTGCCAGTGCCAAGAGAGTCTACCGCCGCTGGTGCAGCGTGCCGTTGAAGAATTCAACAGCGGGGCCTATTATGTGCAGCACGATTATTTTGAAAAACAGTGGATGGCCGAATCCGGCCCGGTGCGTGAATTGTACCGGGCTGCTTTACAGGTAGGCGTCGCTTATTATCATATCACACGCGGCAATCACGCCGGGGCGCTGCGCATGTTGCAGCGCAGTATGCAGTGGTTCACCATGCTGCCCGATGTCTGCCAGGGAATTGATGTGCGCCGTCTGCGCGACGATGCTCAGCGGGTTCGCGTTGCACTACAAGCCATGAATCCCACTGAAATCACTTCGTTTGATCGCTCACTGCTGCGACCTATTCACTTAATCGAAGATCGTCCAGTCGAAAAATAGAATGGGAGTTTTTGTATGCAAAGCCAGCCGCCTCGCACTTCATCCCTACCCCAGCGCCGCCCGACTCGCGCCCCGCGCCCATCTCATCCTGCGAGGCGTCCTCTGCGCTTGACTCCGGCTCGCCTGGCGCTGCTGATTCTGGCGGTCGGGCTGCTGTTTGTCTGTGGGTGTCTGGTGCTGATGCTGACCGGTGCAGCGCTTTTGTTTGGCAGCGGAGATGTGCTGCCCGGTGTCAGTTCAGCCGGGGTAGACCTGGGGGGGAAGTCTGAAACACAGGCAGCAGACGCGCTCTTGTTAGCCTGGAACAGCGGCGGAATCATCTTGCGCGACGACGAACGATCTTGGGGCGCTGCCTCTGCGGAAGCAGGGATCACGCTCGATGCAGCCGCAACTGCCGCCAAAGCCCAGGCTTGGGGGCGGTCAGAAGGAGGGTTATCTGGCGGGCTGCGCGGCATTTTCGGCACGGTGGAGATCGAACCCGTGCTGATCGTCGATCTGTCACAGCTCACGCTTTATCTGGAAACTACTAAACCTTCCGTAGACCTTCCGGCGACTAATGCGGGAGTCCAATTAGTAGGCGGGCAGGTGGTCGGCAGCCCGGCAGTCAATGGGCGGGAGTTGAATATCGCTGCGACAGTCGAACTTATGCGAACTAATGCCTCTGGCGAACTGGCTGATGGAGCGCTCGATCTGGTGATGTCCTTCACATCTCCGACTATCACCGACTCCGCGCCGCTCATCGCACAGGCGAATATATTGTTATCCAGCCCGTTTAACATCAATGCCTACGACCCAATTCGCGGCGAATGGCATAACTGGACAGCGCCGCCGGAAGTGTGGGCAGGCTGGCTTACCGCAGAATCGACCCCGACTAACCCAACCGGGTTAGCGCTGGCGCTCAACCCGGCAGGCCCCAGCGCATTTTTGCAGTCCACCAGCAATTTTGGGGACGAACGTTACATTGATCTCGAAAAGGCTGTCTCAGCCATGCAGATAGCGCTGGCAAGCGGCCAGCCCACAGCCACGATCCGGGTACGGCACAACTCAACCACATACACCGTGCAGCCAGGGCAAACCCTCGCGGCTATTGCTGATGAAGTCGGCATCCCTTATCCTTACATTCAGGCGGAAAATCTGGGAATCAATGCCGACGCGCTGAGCGTCGGCCAGCTTCTTACCCTACCGTCAAAAGATGTTTTGGTCCCGCTGGAGCCGGTGACCCACAAGCGGATCGTCATCAGCCGAGCACAGCAGCATCTTTGGGCTTATGAAAACGGGCAAATCGTTTACGATTGGGTGATCTCTACCGGACTGCCCGACAGTCCAACAGCGCTCGGTATTTTTCAGGTGCAGTCACACGAGATAAATGCTTACGCCGAACAATGGAATCTGTACATGCCGCATTTTATGGGGTTTTATCATCCCGGCCCGAATATGGACCTGATGAACGGGTTTCATGGTTTTCCTACGCGCGGCGGGGGGTATTTGTTGTGGAGCGATGACCTGGGACATCCGGTCACGTATGGGTGTGTCCTGCTTAGCCTGGAAAACGCCGCCGCCCTCTTCCAATGGGCCGAAGAGGGCGTGGTCGTTGAAGTCAGAGCCAGTTAATAATCAGGCGAGCTGAGTACGCCAACATCATAGAGCGGCCAATAACGCAGCCGCGCCACACCCTTGATCGTCGCGCGGGATACCGGGCCAAAAGAATGGCTGTCAAGGCTGTGGCTGCGGTTATCACCCAGCACAAAAAATTCATCTGAACCAAGCTGCCATTCGCCATCACAGGAGCGCGAAGTACAGTAGTTCAACACATAGGATTCATCTAACAATTCGCCATTGATATATACCCGCCCGCCCTGAATCACGATTCGTTCGTTCGGCAGGCCGACCACCCGTTTAATCAACAGCTCATCCGGCGTGGTGGGCGAATCCAACACCACTACATCCCCGCGTGAAGGTCCACCAAACAACATCGTTACCCGGTCTACAATCACACGCTCACTGGTATGAAAGTTCGGCTGCATACTCGCGCCATCGACCACATAACGCGGCAGAAAAGTGTCCATGCCGACCCGCACCAGAACCACCATCAACACCAGTTGAATGATTTCTTTGATCCACGATCCCGACGGTCGCGAATGGGGATCATCTTCATAATACTCAGGTGCATAATCGTCATTCATGGCTCACACCTCTTGGACGGAAGAATCATTTAACACAACACAAATTATATACGTGAACGCGCGAATAGGGTTGCTGTTCTTAACAACTTCTCATTTTTTACCATTTTGAACACTACCAATTCGATTCTGCCTGTTTCACGGTTTCGATCCCTACGCTATCATTATTGGGAATACGCGACTTATTTCGGCTGAACTCAGGAATCTACAAAATGGCTTTATCTAACCTGAAAACACTTTTTAAAGGAATGCAGGGCATGGGATTGGAAGCCGCCCTGCGTGCCGTCCAATATAAGAACAATGTGCGTGCCCTTAACCATCGTTACGCACGCCATACACCACACGGCAAATTCCAAACGCCGGGGCGTGTAGCTGCGGTTGAACAGCGCTCGCGCAGCCTGATCGTTCAGGCCGAGCGAGCTTATATCGAAATCCATCTGATCTCGCCGGAAATCATCCGAGTGCGTATGAAAACCGACGCGAACTTCACGCCGCCGTTTTCCTATGCTGTTGATCGGATCGACTGGCCGCCACCCACCCTGTTGGTGAACGATAACGGCCCCAGTGTGACTATTAAAACTGAGAACATTCTTTGCCGGGTCCACAAAAACCCTTACAAACTGTCGTTTGAATCCCTGGACGGGCGCGCGATCTGTGAAGATGCGGAAGGCGTATCCTGGCGCGATCACGAAATCCGGTGGACACGCCAACTGCCACAGCAGGAATGGTGTTATGGCCTGGGCCAGCGTGCCAGCACGATCAACCAACGCGGTAAACGGGTGTCGTTATGGAACGCTGATCCACTGCCGGGCTATCCGCGCGATGCCGACCCGATCTATACCAGCATCCCGTTTTATATCGGCTTCCAACCGGATTTTTCGTTTGGTATTTTATGGGACAATCCAGCGCGGGGTTACGTGGACGTGGGAGCCACCAAAGCCAATGAAATGTCCTTTGAGGCAGAAGAAGGCGAACTGCGTTTTTATTTCTTCGCCGGGCCAACCTTGCAGGCTGTCCTCAAACAATACACTTCGCTCACCGGGCGAATGGTGCTGCCGCCGCTGTGGGCATTAGGCTTCCACCAGGCGCGCTGGGGTTACGACTCTGATGCGGTCTATCGCAAACTGGCGCAAGAATTCCGCGCGCGCCAGCTCCCGTGCGACGTGTTGTATTTCGATATTGACTACATGGATGGCTACCGCTCATTCACCTGGGATCGCACCCGCTTTACGCTGATGCCGACCCTTTTAGGCGACTTGCAGAAACAGGGATTCAAGTCTGTCGCGATCCTTGATCCCGGCATCAAAACCGATCCTGATTACCCGACTTTTCAAACGGGGACGCGCGAAGATGTGTTCCTAAAATATCCCGACGGCAAACCGGTTACGGCCCCTGTCTGGCCGGGCAACTGCCACTTTCCTGACTTCACCAGCGCCAAAGTACGCGCCTGGTGGGCCGAACAAATTCCGATCCTCACCCAGGCGGGATTTGCCGGGCTGTGGAATGATATGAACGAACCCAGCCCCATCGCCTTTCAACGTGGGACAACCCTGCCCGATTATGTCGTTCATGACTGGGATGGAGCCGGACAAACGCATGTCGGCGGAGGACATAACGTTTATGGCATGTTAATGGCGCGTGCCAGCCGCGAAGGGCTGCAAAAACAGCGCCCGGATAAACGACCCTTTGTTATAACACGCGCAGCTTATGCCGGGGCGCAGCGTTATGCCTCCACCTGGACCGGGGATAATACCGCTACCTGGGAACATCTGCGGCTGAGTCTGAGTATGGTCTTAAACGCCGGATTATCAGGAATGGCGTTCACTGGGCCAGATATCGGCGGGTTTGCGGGCGATCCGGATCCCGAACTTTATATTCGCTGGTTCCAGTTGGGCAGTATGCTGCCCTATTTCCGCGTTCATTCGATGATGGGAACCGCCTCTCACGAACCCTGGGCCTTTGGGGAAAAGATCGAACAGATCGCGCGTAATTATCTTGAACTGCGCTACCGTCTGCTGCCCTATTTTTATTCGGCTTTCGCCCAATGCGCTCACGAAGGGCTGCCCATCGTCCGCCCGCTGCTCATGTACGATCCAGAGGACGAAGAACTGCGCGGCCTGGATGATGTTTTTATGGTCGGAGACTCGATCCTGATAGCCCCTATCCTGGAACCCGGCGCAGAAAAACGCGATCTTTACCTTCCCAAGGGAGTCTGGTACGAATACGACACCGGCAAGCTGATCGACGGTTCGCGCACGGTGACAGCCGCCGCACCGCTCGAACGGATGCCGATCTATATTAAGGCGGGGCGAGTGATCCCGATGTGGCCGGTGATGCAGTATGTGGGTGAAAAACCCATCGAAGAATCGATCCTGCGCGTTTATGCGGGCAGCGGCGACACCACATTTTATGAAGATGCAGGCGAAGGCTTAGGTTATCAGCGCGGCGAGTACCGCTGGTCTTACTTCACCTGCAAATTCCTGCCGTCGGGCCAGTTTGCGATTGAATGGCGTCGGGCCGGGCAATATCAGCCGCCTTTCCGCCAGTGGCGCGTCGAAATAGTGGGTATTTCAGCCGACCCGGAGCGCGTGCTTTTGGATGGGCAGAGCGCGCCGATCTGGTACTATGAAGGTGGAGTGGTGGAATTCGCCGTCCAGCCCTTTACCGAGGCACGTATCGCCGGGCGTGGTCATGCCGAGCCAAGCCGGACGCTGCCGCGCGCGCCACACCGTTAGCCGGAGGGTTCATCGTTGTCGGTTTCCAATGATTCGCCGCGTGCCTGACGGATGATCATATCAACGACACCCCAGCCAGGAGTCCAGAGATAACGAGACAGGTCAATATACCCCTTCTCGTCAAACTCGACTCCCTCGGCTTCTAAGCGAGCGCGTTGTTCGGCTGCGCTTTCAGGCGAACCTTTGATACTGATACGGCCCTGAGCGTTAATGACTCTGTGCCAGGGAACACTGTGATCGCCATATTTGAGGGCGCTCATGGCCCAACCGACCTCGCGTGCACCCTGCGGCACTTCCAGCAGTTCAGCCACGCGCCCGTAATTTAACACTTTGCCGGATGGGATATGCCGCACCAGGGCGTAGATCAATTCGTTAAATGAGACTGGTTTTGTCATATTGATCCTCAGCAGATAAGCGAAACACACTTCACTATGCATTATATACGGTCTTTACGCCCCTGGATGATCGTGTTGGCCCTGAGCCTGATTTACCTCTCGGCGATTTTTTTATCCAACGAAGCCGATCCTAAAGTATTTGTCACCTTGGGCGAGTGTTTCAGCCGATGTGATGGGCAGGATGGGAAGGACTGCGAAGAAGATACCGAAGGGTATGACGGCCAGTTCGCCTATTATATCGCCCGTAACCCAGCAGACTCGCCGGACTGCCTGGACGCCCCCGCGTACCGGGCACAGCGTATTCTGCTCCCTGCGTTGGGGTGGCTACTCAGTTTCGGACAAAAAACCCTGATTCCCTGGATTTTTGTGGCGGTGAATCTGTCCGCGCTGGTAGTCGGTACGGCGCTGCTGGAAGACCTGCTCACGGCTGAGCGGGTGAGCCGCTGGTATGCCCTATCATATGGATTGTTCGCCGGAGTCTTTATGGCGGTACGGCTCAGCACCACCGAGGCGTTAGCGGTCGGGCTGGTGATCGCGGCGATCTGGTTCGGCCAAAAAGATCGTCTGTGGCAGTCGGCACTGCTGTTGGCTCTGGCCGGACTCGCCAAAGAAACCACCGGTTTTTTTGCGGCGGGTTATCTCCTCTATTTTGCCCTGCACCGCCGCTGGCGCGATGCTGTCCGGTTAGGGATCGTCGCTGGCCTGCCGTTTGTGATCTGGCAGATCGTGCTGGTTGTCTGGCTGGGCGAAAGCGGGATCGGCTCCGGCGGAGCTAAAGCGACGGCATTTGAGATTATCCCATTTGCAGGAGTATTAAAGATCGCCACTGAGGGTAGTCTCGCGGCCTTCTTGCTGTTGGGAGTGCTGTTGGTGATTCCGGCGGCAGTGCTGCCCAGTATGTGGGCGCTGTGGCGCACGATCCGCGATCTACGCCAGCACAAAACCGAACTCTATACTTGTTTACTGCTGGCAAACGCTGCGATCATGCCCTTTGTCCCGTTTTCGACCTACCGAGAATTTTTGGGCCTGCTGCGTTTTATCCCCGGCCTGGTGTTGATGGTGGCGTTATACAGCGCTCATTTTCGATACCGCCGCCCGCTGTTATACAGCACGCTGTGGATCGTACTCATTTTGTTCGTTATATCAGGTTAGCGCCCCCGCAGCGCCAACATTTTGCCCGCCGTGCGGAACAAGATCAGCAGGTCCAGCGCCAGGGAACGATGACGAATGTAGTACAGATCGTACTGCAATTTCATCTGCGCATCGTCCGGCGAACTCCCATAGGAATAACACACCTGCGCCCAGCCGGTAATTCCCGGTCTGACAGCATGGCGCGCGCGATAAAAGGGGATGGTCTGGCTAAGCTGATCCACAAATTCCGGACGTTCGGGACGCGGCCCAATCAAACTCATCTCTCCGCGCAGTACATTGATTAACTGCGGCACTTCGTCGAGGCGTGCGCGGCGCAGCAGCCGCCCGACACGGGTAATTCGCGGATCATCTGGCGCAGCCCACAGTGGCCCACTCGCGCGCTCAGCATCGGGGATCATAGAGCGAAGCTTGATCACGCGAAACACTTTTCCCCCGCGACCAACCCGTGCCTGCCGGAAAAAAATAGGGCCGGGCGAATCCAACCATTGAGCCGGAATGATAACCAGCAGCAGCGCTGTGAAACTCACCAGCCCCAGCAGCGCCAGCACGACATCCATCGCACGTTTGACCAGCGAATAGGGAGTGAATACGGCGTCACCTTCAGCAGGCAGCAGGGCGGCCCAGTCCTGCGGCGTGAGATATTCTACCGGCACACGCCCCGCGATCTGCTCATACAGCAGCGGCATAGAGATAATATTCACGCCCTGCTCATAACAATCTAACACAGCCTGAAAACCCGCCCTCGATAATTCTCCCTCATAGGCCAGGATGATCTCGGAGATACTTTCGCGCCGCACGCGATCAGGCAGATCGCCGCCGGGTTCGGAAAGCTGCCCCACAATCTCATAATCGTGAAGTGCTTCGTGGCGCAGCATATCGATGATCGCCGCCGCACCTTTCCCCACGCCGATGATCATCACCCGCCGCGCCTGCACCCAACCCGACGGTTTTAACATCCGCCAGATCAAAATCAGCACAAACGACAGCACACCGTAGTACAAAATGAATAACCGGGGCAGCACACCTCGCGGGGAAAGAAAAAAGAACATCCCATAGATCGCCAGCAGTTGGAGTGTGATCTGCACCAGCCGTGTTAAAGTCGTGTCGAGCTGGGAGGCGATGCGTAGATGATAAAAGTCGTTCGCGCTGGCGATCATCAACCATAATCCCGCCAACACGGGGAACCAATAGGCACGGGTCACGATAAAATCGATCTCCAGGCCGCGCCGGTCCACCATTACCCAAACGACAAGCGCGATCAGCACCGCCAGCAGCACCGCCAGCACATCGCCCACCACCAGCAAAAAACGCCGCTCGGCAAGCTGCCACTGGCGGCGCGATATGGGGCGTGAGGGATCATTCATGTTTATTTTTCCCTCGCTGAGTGACAATCTGTACTGCTTCCACCCAGAAACCGATTCCCCAACACAGGTGCATCGTCGCAAAAACCACTGGCAGGCGCGGCAGCATCCGCCATCCGGCGCGCCGTGATTCACGCACCGAGGCTATCCCGTTCGCCAGGGTATAACTACCCAACACCAGCGCCCACAGCGGGGCAATTGGGCTGCTAAAAGGGGATAAGAGTGCGCCGGTTCCCAACGCCAGCACAAACGCCGGGGCGACCAGATGACGCGGGCGCGCTGATGCCGGGAATCTGGCCAACATCCTGGCCTTATCTCGCCCATAACGAAAAAATTGCCGTCCCAGCGCCTGAATCGTCTGCCGCCCATAATAGTCAAAACGGATTTCCGGCGTGAGGTAGATTCTTCCACCTGCCCGCCGGATGCGGTAGTTCATTTCATAGTCTTCATGGACTCTAAAACTTTCGTCAAACATCCCGACACGCTCAAAGATGTCGCGCCGCCATGCCCCAGGGTAGATCGTATCCACGTAGGCCGCCGTGCGACTGACCCGAAAACGGCTGGGAATGCTAAACGGTGAGCCATAGGCCGCCGCAATTGTCCGTCCTGCGGTAGTGATCCCAATATATCTCAGTGGACCGCCTACGACCTCGGCCCCAGAAGTATGTAGAAAATATACACACTGCCGTACATAGTCCGGCGTCATAATCGAATGTCCGTCCATGCGTATGATGATTTCACCTTGCGCTGCCGCGATCCCGATGTTTAAGGCGCACGCCTGAATCCGGCCAGGGTTATCCATCAGATGCACGCGTGAATCATTTTCCGCCAGGGCCTGTACAATCGACCGGGTTTGATCATCAGATCGTCCATCCACCACCAGAATTTCCAGGCGATCCGGTGGGTAGTCTTGGGTTAACACGGCTCCCAACGAGCGAGCAATAAATGACTCTTCGTTGCGTACCGGCATAATCACGGTAACCAGGGGTACATCCATCAACGTTTTTGCGCCCATCGCCGCACACCGGGAAAAACAATCAACCCCACTGCCGCCAGCAGGGAGATCAACGAGATTATGGCCCCAGCACTAAAGTGATTCACCCGGTAGCGGAGATTGATCTCCGATTCGCCCGCTGGAACCGCCACCGCTAGAAATGCCAGATTCGCCCGCTCAAGTTTCGCTGGTTTGCCATTCACCGTCACCGACCAGCCTGGATACCACGTCTCAGCGATGACTAAATAGGCCGGGGCATCGCTGGTCACACGATAGCGCCGATCACTTGGGAGATTCTTCACCAGGGTCACGCTGCCCGCTGTTGCGCCGGGAAAGATTTCCTGTTCCGACTGCCCCACCAGGATCACCGTTTGCAGCGGATTCCAGGCCGGATCGCGCAGCGCATCCTTAATCGCCGAGTCCGACTCGCGCCATTCAGCCCGCGATACCAGCCAGGCCGTTTTTATCTCTGCTGTAAACGGGGCCAGCGCCGGGTTCTCCCCCGTCCAGCCGTCAGGGGTTATGCCATAAACACGATCCACTCCCGCCGCCTGGAACAAATTCCCTGCCTGCGCGCCCCATGTTTCGATCAGATCAATATACTGGCTGTGATACCCTGGCAGCAGCGGATCATTATTGCTGAGGGCAGGGACCCGGTCAAGCATATTGATATTGGGCAGCATCGACGCCCGCACCTCGCGCCACTGATCCGTCGCTCGCCGGTAATCGGTGAGATCAAAATAGCCTTCGATCTGAACCTCATCTTCTTTGTCCGAACCGAAAGTGACATCGTAGCGATAATCGCCGAACCAGAATAAGCGTCCTGGTGTGGAAGCCGTATCGGGAGTATCGAAAATTTCAGCCGAAACCATTGGATTCAACCCGTGCGCTGCCCACGCCAGATCGAGCGTAATCAGCAGCAGCACACCGGTTTGCCAAACGCGCGGAGACAACCGTGACGGTTCTTCGACAGGCTGAATCAGGGTGCAGACCGCTGCGCCCACGATCCCAATGCCGAGCGCCACCAATCCCCAGGCCAACACACGCAGCGTTTCCGATTCCAGCCCACCGATTTCTAACCCTGCCAGGGCCATGATCGCCATTCCGCCGCCGCCAGCCGCCGCCAGCCGTGACCAGAACACCACCCATTTTCCTCGTCCCCAATGACCAGTCCCGATCCCGGCCAGCACCGATAGCCCGAACACAGTCAGGATCATCCAGCGCACCGGCTCGCGGAAAGCGTCGAAAGTGGGGACGGAATCATAAAAAAAACGAAACAACGGGTTGTGCCGTCCCAACCCGAAAAACAGTCCTACGATCACCAACCCGATCCAGAAAGGCACCGTGCTAAAAGTGGGATGTTCGGTCAATAGTTTACGCTTACGCAGCCAGCCGATCCCCGCTGCTGCTGCCGATATACAGGGAATAAAGCCGATATACGCGGCATCTTCAAAATAAATCCCTTTAGTGATGTAACTGCCATCGGCGGGCGTGCCAAAAAAGTTAGGGCTGAGCAGGGTAAACAGCCGCAGGGGATGATAGGACAGATTCGTCAGAGTAGCGTAATCCAGGCCGCTGGATCGCTGTGACTCAGCCAGATATTCGGCGGTGGGGATCAACTGGATCGCAGCGACAGCAGCGCCGAGCAGCAGTGCCCCCCCGATCATCAGCAGGGCCGCGATTCGCTGACGCAAGGGATCGCGGCGCTGAATCACCAACCACAAGCTGTAGAATCCCAATCCCACCAGGGTATACCATGTTGTCTGGGCATGACCACACAACAACTGCATCGCAAACACCAGCGCCAACCCGCCCATATCACGCCCATCGAGCCGAATAATTACTCGTTGGACCAGCCAGAATAACCAGGGAATCCAGGCCGCCGCGTCCGCCGTAGGTAACGACCCTAACCGCGCGATCAGGTGACCGGAGAGTGCATAAGCCAGCGTACTGATCCCACGCCCGAAAGAAGATAATCCCAACGCGCCGGTCAGGTACCACATCCCCAGCCCACCCCACACCACATGCAGCAGGGCGATCACCGACATCGCCAGCGGGCCGGGCAGGATCAACATGAGCCAGTTGGGGGGATAAAACACAGCGGTTTGATAATTCGCCAACAGCGGCGCACCCGCGCCCAAATAGGGATTCCAGGCAGGCAGCCGCCCGGCACGCAGTTCTTCAAAAGCGAACTGCCGCCAGGGGTAAAACTGGAGCGCAGGCAGTCCCCAGAACAGAGTATCTCCCCAAAACAGGCGACGAAACAGCGCCAGCAGCACCAGGACCAACAGCGCCAGAGGCAGCCAGGCGGGAATTTCACGTTTAATCATGCGGAACCTCGTACACCATCACCGGGCTGTCTGGCAAATCGAGCGGCAGCAGGCGTAATCCCTGCGCCCAGGCGGGGTCAAGTGTGCCGGATTTTTCTTGCTCCAACAGGCCGAAAAACACATAATC
>JACRBK010000401.1 GCA_016234525.1 Chloroflexota bacterium | reverse complement strand
AGCCGTTGACGGCATATCCCATTTGTATGGCACGACGGCGGAACACGCGATCAACGAAATCCGCCGCCAACTGGTGGACCTGCGCGAGACGTTGTTGACCGATGGAGTGGGCGATGGGCGTACCTTGTTCATGCTGGCCGCCGATCACGGCCATACCCCGGTTCCCGATTATTTGGACCTGTCGCAGCATCCCCTGTTGACTGAGGCGCTGCGCTGTGATCTGGGTGGCGAGGGGCGGTTCGCTTATTTGTATCTGCGCAACGATTACCGCGATGCCATCGTAGACTATCTTAGTACGCATTTCAGCGAGCAGGTGATCGCGCTGAACCCGGCAGAGGCGCTGTCGGCGGGCCTGTTTGGAACCGAAGCGCCCTATCGTGAAAGCGCGCCCCGGCTGGGGGATCTGGCCTTGATCGCTCGCCAAAAGCTGCATATCGGCCATAAGCCGCTCAAATCGACAGCGGTGCTCAGCCGTCACGGGGGATTAAGTGATCGTGAAATGTTGGTTCCGCTGTTGATGCGGGTGTTATAAACATACCCCTATCCCCCCGACCCCCTTTCCTCGCTGCGCAGAGAAAGGGGGAGAAGATGGTTTGTGTAGGGGCGCTGCTTGCTGCGCCCGGCTTTCAGGGGGTGAGGCTAAAACATTAGAAAAACACTGGATAAAAGGAAGACCTATGCCTAACCTGTTTGACCGCTTGTTCCGCAGCCGTCCGATGCCGCAGACGCCCACCCTGTCTCCGGCCCAGCAGGAGATTAACACTCTGCTTGATACCGCCAAAGCCGCGCTCGAACACGGCTTCCCCAAGACGGCGCTTGAAACCTACCAGCGCGGCCTGACCCTGGCGCGCACCATCAACGATCAGGGCAGCACCGAGCAGTTTCTCAGCGGCATTGGAGCGGTACATGTTTTTGAGGATAATTTTGAAGAGGCGCGGCAGTTTTTTGAAGACGCGCTGGACCTGGCCCGCAAGCTCAGCGATCCGCGCAGCCTGGCCCGCTGCCTGAACAACCTGGGGACTTTTCACTATCGCCAGAATAACTGGGGTGTGGCGCAGACCTATCACCAACAGGCGCTCATTGCCGCCCGCGAAGCGGGGCAGGCCGACGTGATCGCGCTGACGCTCGAAAATCTGGCCCATGATCATTTGCGCCAGGATAACCCCGGTTATGCCCAACATTTGCTCAAAGAAGCAGTGGTGATCGCCCAGGCGGGCGGGCAGTTCCAACTGGCCCCGCGTGTGATCGGCCTGCTGGCAGAGGCGACTCTCGCTGTCGGGGATGTAGCCGTCGCTCAAAAACTGTTTGAGCAGGCGATCTACCTCTCACAGCGCACCGGGCAGGGCGATCTGCATCTGCGTTGGCTGCAAAATCTGGCCCGGCTCGAAATGGACAAAGGCCACTATGCTCAAGCGATCACCCACCTGCAAGAGGCCGAAAATCTGGCGCTGCGCCTGGGCAACCAGCCCGCCGACTTTTTTATGAGCAGCGCGCTCGAACTGGCGACAGCGTACCGCCGTGTCGGAAACAGCGTTCAGGCGGAAGAATATGCTACCCGCGCGCTGGCTCAAGCGCGCAGCACCGGCAGCGCCGCGCAAGAAGCACAGGCCCTCACCCGGCTCGGCATGACGGCCTATGCCATGAGCGATTATGAGCGGGCCTACAGCTTTTTGAATGAGGCGCTCACCGCCAGTAATGCCGAACTGCCCACCCCTGATCCGGCGGAACGGCTTCAGATTCTCATGACACTGGGGAAAATCGCAATGCGGCGGGGACAGTTTCCCGAATCGGCAGAGTTGGCGGCACAGGCGTTAGCCCTGGCCCGCGCCGGTGAAAATGAATCGCGGCAGGCGGAAGTGCTGCACCTGTTGGGCAGTCTGGCGCTCAAACAGGGCCAGCGTGAGGCGGCGATGGGGCATTGGCAGGCGGCATTGAGCCTGTTGGGATCGGTGGATTCCGGCCCTGATTATGCTCAGATCGCCCGGCTGCGCTGTGATATTGCCCAGGCCAAACGGGACGCGGGCGACTTTAAGGCCGCGATGGATGAATATGAAAAGGCGTTGGTGCTGCTCAGCCAGATCAATCACCCGCCCACGCGGGGAATGGTGCTTTCGAATGCAGCGACGTTGTATTCTGAAACCGGCGACAGCGAGACGGCGAAAGCTTTTTACGAGGAGTCGATTGACATCGCACGCGCAGCAGGAGATCGCGCCGCCGAAAGTCTGCGATTGGGCAACCTGGGCTGGTTTTTCCGGCTGACAGGCCGCCCGATGATGGCGATAGACCGGCTCGAACAGGCCATCAAGATCAGCCGTGACCTGGGCGATACGCTGATGATCGCCGTGCAAAGTAATAACCTGGCCTGTGCTTATTCGCAGCTTAAAGATTATGATGCGGCGCGCGGGCTGCATAAACAAGCGGTCGCAGCAGCGACAGCGCTCGATGCTGACCGCTGGTTAGGCTTGTTCCAATCCGATTACGCGATGACGCTGGCGGCATTGGAACGGCTGGACGAAGCCGAGCCGCTGTATATCTCCGCGATTGAGCGCGCCGAACGAAACGGCGACCTGGAAAACCTGCTGCGTACTCAGGCGCGGTATGCCCGGCTGCTGGCGCGCACCGGGCGTTTAGACGAGGCGGCGGCGCTGGTTGGCCCGCTTGAGGCGCGCGCCCGCAAGATGTTCTATCAGCGTGGGATGGCCGATATTGCCTTTGCGCTGGGCGATATTGCTCGCCTGCGGGGGGATAACTCGGTGGCGCAGAAACAATATGCCGAGGCGCTGCGCATCTATACCATTCTGCACGATTCGGCGGCGCAAGAGATTTCGACCACCATCACGTCTATCGAGGTGGGTGCAGGGAAATAATCCAGGCGGATTCTATTGGGGAGGGGACGACGCTCTCCCTTTTTTGCCTCGTTTGATCATCAAGTGTGAGTGAGAAAAGGCGTATGTTTTATTTTATAATGTGGCAAACCGTTTGGGCTATCGTCGGGTCATTTGGCACAGCCTATCTTCACGAGCGGACCGGGCGTGATGTGCAGGCGGGCGGTTTGATTGGGGCATTGGTCGGTGGAGTAGGCGGAATCGTTTTCCTGGTCCTGCTGTGGCTCTGGTTATATTACGGGCGCGGCGGTTTTGGCCCGAGGTGGCGGCTCATTAACCCGCGCCGCCGTTGGTATAACTGGTGGAATTAGGTTCAACCTCCTCTTGACTTCGAGCGCGCTCTAAGTTGTAAGATAGAATTTATAAAGTGTCCATTGAGGAAGGATGATTAATCATGCCTGCAAAAGTTTTTTGGGGATCACCACGCCAGACTCAGCTTGAGGAACGCGAGACGCTGCCCGCCAAGTTGGATTTGATTATTGAGCAGTTGAATCTGCGCGAGCGCGTGAAAGATAAGCGCGTGGCGATCAAAATGCACCTGGGTTTTAACACCGGCTATTCGATGGTTCACCCTGTTTTTGTGCGCAAAGTGGTTCAGGCGATCAAAGATGGCGGCGGGCATCCGTTTGTGACCGATAACCCATCCGCTGTCGAGACGGCGCATATGCGCGGTTATACCGCCGAAACGCTCGGCTGCGCGCTGCATCCCGCTGCCGGGCTGGACGACAAATGGTTTTACACCCAGCCGCACCAGTTTATGAATGTCAGCGAATTTCAGATCGGCGGCGCGATCAAAGAAGCCGATTTTATGGTGGATTTGGCGCATGTGAAGGGGCACCCCTGCACGAGTTACGGCGCGGCGATCAAAAATATCGGGATCGGCTGCATGACCGGCACAACGCGCGGCCAGATGCACGACGTTTCTCACTTCGCGCCCTATGTTTTTAAAGACAAAATCCGTGACGAAGCGCACCGGTTGGCGATCCGCGAGTCCTGCCCCTACGGCGCGATTGTCGATGATCGCAGCGATCCCGGTGGGCTGCATCTGCATCATTACAAGTGCAATAACTGTTTGCGCTGCCAGGCGGTTGCCGATGGCGCGTTTGAAATTCAGCGTGAGGCGTTTATGGCGTTTTTGAAGGTGATGAACGTCGGAGCCAAACTGGTGTTGGATACCTTTGCCCCCGGCAATACCACCTTTATCAGCCTGGCGACGCAGATGACGCCGTTGTGCGACTGTTTCGGTTTCACCGGCATGGCTGTGCTGCCCGATGCAGGAATTTTCGGCTCGGATGATCCGGTGGCGATTGATCACGCGGTGATCGATATGACCGCGCAAACGCCGCTCATCGAAGCCAATCTGCCCGGCATGATGGAGATCGTCACCCGTGAGGGGCATCCCTGGCAGTGGATTCATGGCCCGTACAAGGATCCCTATGAGCAGTTGTCGCACGCCGAACAGATCGGCATGGGGAACTGCGGCTATGAACTGGTTGATGTGCTGCCTTTCACCGAACCTGATTTTAAACAGGATACTTACGTCCAGGCGGTGCGGTCGTAAGGGCAAAGAAGCGGTCCGTTTTGAGAAAAAGCGGCCTCACCCCCTACCCCCTCTCCAACTCGGTTTTTACTCTCCGACAGTTTTAAGGGAGGGGGAAAAAGAGTTAGACTCAACGCTATCGATCAACTCTCACGAAGAAAGATGAGCGATGAGTCTAAGCGAATTATATCACTGGTGGGACGAGGTT
>JACRBK010000393.1 GCA_016234525.1 Chloroflexota bacterium | reverse complement strand
CGGGCGGCCTTTGGTGCGCTCCCAGACGAAACGGCACAGACGTTCCCCAACATCATTCACCTTGAGCGCTCGCAGAATCAACTGCGTCGTTTCGCCCTCATCCAAATCATCGACGGTCGTTTTGCGGCGGATATGCAGGGTCTCGTCATTCATTGGCTCGTAGGCGACCATGATCATCAGCCGCGATCTGGTAATCTCATCCAGCACACGGTTCAGAATCCCCAAGGCGGTGGGGTCGCCCTGGTGAAGATCGTCGAGAATCAACAGGGTAGGGGTCTGGGTGGTGTACTGCTGCAAAAAATGCACAATACTATCGGGCAGGCTGGTTTGTTTCTGGACTGTCTGCCAGATTGGGCGCTCCCCTTTTTCGGCAGCGTCGAGCATCGCTTTAAGCTGGTCACGCGCGATGCCAAAAATACCCGACTTCGCCAGATCAGTTTTGGTCTGCGCCAGTTCAAAAACATTCGTTTTTTTCTTGTCTGTCGGAAGGGTAGCAGCCGCAGAAGGCGCAGAAGTCTCTGGCGGCGGATCTACCATCGGGGCCAGACCAGCGCTAGAACGCTCTACGGAGCCGAACAGCAGCAGGCTAAAGACCGTATCGAGTTCATCCAACTCTAACTCTTGCAGCCGAATTTTGAGCAAGCGCCGCCGGGCCGGTTCGCTTTTGGCTTCATCCAATTGTAAAAGCTGGAAGATCAACGCCGCCCATACCTGTTGATCCAGGCTGTAACTCAGTTGGCAGTTGGCCCACGCCACATGAAAGCCTGATGATTCGGCTTCCTGAGCGATCTTTTTGACCATGCGCGTTTTGCCTACGCCCGCCTCGCCGCACAACGCGAAAACCTGGCGGCGGCGCGGCCCTTTGGCCTGCTGCAACCCATAGGTCAATGAGAGCATTTGAAGATCGCGCCCGACAAATGGGGTATCAGACGTGGCGGGAACACTGAGGGGTGAAAACGTGCTGGATTTGACCAGATAGGCTTGAGTCAGCGCGCTTTTACCCTTGAGTTGGAAAGGAGGCAGCGATTGAGTCTCAAAATGGGGATGAACACGCTCCCACATGCGATCACTGATGATGATCTGCCCCATCTCCCCTTTGCCCATAAAGCGGGCGGCCAGATTCACATCATCGCCCATGACGGTATATTCGCGCCGCCACATCGGACCCACCAGCCCGGCAAAGGTCATCCCGTGGGTGATGCCACACTTTTGAGTGATAAAGACATCCTGGCCGCTGGTGAGAGCTTCGGGAAGTTCTTCTTTCAAACGCGCATTGAGCGCCGCCAGCAGACGGTGCATTTCAAGCGCTGTCGTTACCGCACGTTCGGGATCGTCGGGATGCGATACGGGCGCGCCAAAGGTGATCAGTAGTTTCACGCCGCGTTGGTACGGATCGCTGCGGGCCAGCACCCCCCCGTTTGCCGCGACGGTGCGCTGCATCAGGTTATAATAACGGTCCAGAAGTGACACCAGCAGCGGCAGTTGATCTTCACCCCAACGCTGGAGCAGGTCGGCAAAACCGGTGAAATGCAAAAAGATCACGGTCGCCTGCCGGTTTTCGCTCTCGATGCGATCCCCTTTAAAAGCGAGCTTATCGACCACATCGCGGGCCACGAACCGCGCGATGCCATCCAATCGCTCTAACTGGTGTTTCAGGTCTTCGATCAAATTTTCTTCGGCAAAATCGAATAAGGCTGTACCCGCACGGCGGCGGCGCGGCACAGAGAATTCGTAATCGCTGAGTTGGTCGCCAAAATTGTCTACGACCCGGAAAAACCCGTCCGCGACTGGCACAGTCTCAAACAAGTTTGGGTAAGCGGCTTGTAGATCGGCGGTAATAATCACATCGTCGTGTTCGCCAACCGCTTCAGCCGCCATTGCCTGCCCCGGCAGATCGCCTTGGATGATGTGATCACGCTGAATATCGTTGCCGACCACCACCTCAAACAGTTTACCCTTACACACCCCAATCGACATGGTAAGCTTGAGATCGTGTTCACCGAATAATTCTTTTAGCGCCGGGTGTGTGATCGGTTGGAAATTGGCAGCCATTTCGCGCTGCATCCGCAGCCCGGTGCGGATGGCAAAAGGGGACTCGTCATCACCAGTGACCGCCGGGAAAAACGTGAGCAGCGCATCCCCGGCAAACTTGAGCATCTGCCCGTTTGACTTCGCCAGAATTTCGAGCATCCGCGAGAAAAAGTCGCTGATGATTTCGGTCAGAATATCGGTCCCTTCGCGGCCCCCGATGCGCTGAAGTTTTTCGGACAGCGCAGTAAAGCCGGACACATCAGCAAATAAAAAAGTGCCGGGACGCAGGGCGCTGTAGGTTTCAGTATAGAGTTTCTCGTTTTCGCCGATATATTGGGGCAAAAAAGAAGAAAGAGCCTGGTGAAGGCTGCCCAGGCGCCGGATCGCTGCGGTGAGCGCTTGCGTCTCGGGCAGTTGCAGCAGCAAATCGTCTGGCAAATAACGTTTCAGGCTGGCGCGCAGTTTGGAATCAAACAACATATTCGTTTACCAATCCGATAAAGCAGGAAAAGAGGAGGTTGATTCTCCGGTATCTTCGTCCCCGGTTTTCTTTTCGGCGCGGCTGGGCTGGCCCAGGTGATCCGACAGCGATGACCAGATATTTATGTCGATGCTGCTGCCTCGTTTGTGCCGCAAATTCACCCGGTAACGTACATTAGGCGGATCACCCAACCGGATCAGCCAGCCATTTTGGGTCAGGTCGGCCAAAACGAGAGTCAGGTCTTCGATATTGGCGAATTTTTCACGCAGTACGCTTTCCGCCGTTAAACCTTCGGTGACGAGGCTCGTATCACGCAGCAGGCCAAACATAATCTGGCGCTGTGCATCGGGCAGGCTGGCGATTTCTAGCGGGGACAACCCCGACGGTTTATCGGAATCGTCATTTCCCAGCTTAGCCGAAAGACGATCATAGATACCTGACATACTTCCCCTCCTATCACTGCCTGGACCTCAATAGATGTCCGGCATTTCGATGGGTTCAGGGTGCGGACGGCAGATACCGCACCAGATGGCATCAGCGACTACAATGGCTTTTGGTGTCTGGTTTGCCCCCACATACACAGCCAGAAAGAGGGGCATTTTCGAAGCATGATCTTTGCACACAAAGCGTCCACAAAAACGGCAGGACGCCTGCGCATCGCTGCCGCATTCCCAACATTTGGCCCCCATAGGTTCGCTCTCTTTTCGGTGCGTTGTAATTATTCTGACTGGTCAACCGGAGACGCTGGATCAAGCGGCTGCGAGTCAGGCTCGGCAGTCTTCCGTCGATCTTTAGTATAAACCCGGTTGCGCATTTTTGCGGCATGAGCCTGTAGGCTCTGGAAATAATCCGACCCGGTAATTTGATCGACTTCTTCGTTAATGCGCCCGGCGTCAATTTCGACCTTTAATTCTCGAATTTGGGCTTTCAGAACTTCTTCACGCTGTTTGACCTGAATGGCGTTATCAATCGCAATCGAAGCCTGCCCCGCCAGTTTGTTCAACTGCCAGCGTTCGTCTTCGGTAAAACGCCCCGGCTCGCGGTGAACCAGGGTCAGCGTCCCGATCACACGATCCCCAAGCAACAATGGAATACCCAGAAAGGAATTAATCATCACTTTATGGGTCTTCGCCAGAAATTCCCCCGCCGTCGACTCATAACCCAGCGTGCGGCGCAGGTCTTCTTCTTGACCTGAAAGGGTAGAGACCAGGACCGGCGCTTTATTGGCTGCAATCATGCCAGTCGGTCCCCGGCCTACGCGATATTTGCGCCCGGTCGTATTGTTGAAGTCGGTTTGCCCGGCCCAGGCTTCGACTACCAATTCATCGCCACGCAGCACGGAGACTTCGGCAGCATCGAACTCGACGACCTGTTTCACCGCTTCCAGCACGGCCCGAACCGTCTGATCAAAGTCCACTTTGGCGGTGATGGCCTGGCCCATCGCATAGAGGGAGTTGTATTCCGTCATGCGCTGCTGAAAAACCGCTACCATCTGTTTAAAAGCAGCGGTCAATTCAGCTATTTCGGTCGAGGCGTTGATCATCTCAACCTGTCGCAAGTGAGGCGTGACCGAATCCCCGGTTTCGGAATTAGCGATCACGGCGATTTCGTTGGCAACTTTAGTAAGCTGCGCCAGCGGAGCGTGCAGCTGCTGGCCTAACCAATACGCCGCCCCAGTGCCAGTCAGTCCCAACAGGATCAGCCCGACTAGCAGGCCGATTACACTGCCGCCCACCAGCCCAGCCGCCATAACGGGGACCAGACCGGCCCCCACGATAACCACAGCGATCCCTATAACGAGCGAACGGTTTTTAAACATCGCCAACTCTCGCTAAGACTTGCGGGCGATCTTAGACCAGCATGACGTTGTGATTGACTTCCAGGGCCATCACTTCTTGCCCCAGGTCGGTTTTGAGCTTTTCCACAAACGTCAATACATCACCTAAGCGCCGATCAATATCCGATTTAGTCACATGGGTCTGAACGACAAAAAACTTCTCCGCAGCCGCCCCTGATTGCCCACTGCTTGACAGGCTGTAACTGGGATAATTGGACGTGGTGCCAAACAGGCTCCCCAAAAAGCTGACTGCTTTTTCAGCATATGTCTTAGTATCCAACGCCGGGTTAGTATCGAGAACAGCAGGGATAAATAATCCGATCTGGTTGGTGCGTCCCAGGCGATCAGCTAACAGGGTCGACAATTGAACCAGGGCGTCGGGCAGATTGTCGTGTTTACGCTGCCACAGCGGCGGCAGTGTCTCAAACCAGGGAATGTCTACATCGACTGCGCCAGGTGAAGACTGCCCACGCAACGGCTCGTTGGGACGGTTGCAGACCAGACACAGATTGGTGGTGTCTGAGCGGATCAGGGCTTTCAGGTTTTCGCGCAGCGTCTCAAAATGCGTCCAGGTGGTTTGATCGGGCGAGGTGATGACGATCACCTGATCGGCCCGTTCAAGCATATAGATCACACTCTCATCGACTGCCGCCGAAATGCCGATCACAACATTCGCATAAGCACTCGTCAGGCGATCAAGAAGCAGCGTCGTGCGCACCGAGGGCGGCACAGCAGACAAGCGGCGCGGCGCGGCGATGTCGTAACCGCCGGGCAGAGTATGCGACTCAGCATCCGCCGGAAAGTCAAACAACACCGGAAGCTGCGAAGCGGCTGGATATTCGGTGTAGACAGTCGGATTTTGTGTATCACGCGCCAGACTCATTGCCAGCGCGCTGCCAATGGTCGTCATACCGACTTTGGGTCCGGCCCCAAAGATCAAGCACAGATTAGCCATCTTCTCCAGGCGTGCTGGTTGGGTCTGGGCATTATGCAGCAGCAGACGCTGCGCCAACATCTGTACCAGTTCAACCGCTGTACTGGGATAACGCTTGAGCATTTCGAGCATTTGCTCGCGTTTCATCAACAGCAGGTCCACTTCTGAGAGGGCCGTGGCTGTGCCGCTGGCGGCCATATTCTGATCAAACAACAGGCCATATTCACCCACCAGATCACCCTGCTTGAGATAAGTGAGAATCTGGTTGTCGCGTGTGCCCGGTGTCAGCCGAGTGATACCCACAATGCCGCTTTTGATGAAGTAAATTCCTTCGCCCAGCCCGCCTTGCCAGAAGATAACTTCATTCCGGCGATAGCGACGAGACTCGAGTCTTTCGGCAATCTCGCGCCGGTTATCATCGGATAGGCCGCGAAACAGCGGGACCTGGCGCAAAAAAACGCTGTTGTCCAGGTCCACCCGGTCCCAGATATTTGAGGGCAGCCCACGCGCCGCCCGGCTGACTTTGCCCGCAAAAACGACACGGTAGTAAATCTCGCCGTCAATGAGTGCTTCCTGAATATGGCGAGCCGCTTTTAGGGCGGCGATCACCTCGGCCAGTTGGACAC
Organism: Chloroflexota bacterium; assembly: GCA_016234525.1. Lineage (GTDB taxonomy): Bacteria > Chloroflexota > Anaerolineae > Aggregatilineales > Aggregatilineaceae > JACRBK01. The sequence continues at coordinate 5,071 of JACRBK010000393.1, read as the reverse complement.
CCTCGACATTGAGTGCTTCCTGAATTTCTTCAAAACGAGCCTGTTTGCGGCGCGAGAGCCAGTTGATACAATCGCGCTGTGCCGTAGGCAAACCTAACAAAGTCAATGGATTCAGCCCTTTAGAACTGGCTGGTTCCTCGACGGCTGGTCCCGTGTCCAGCGCCGAACTATCTTCTACCCGGCCACTCTGGTGAACTGAACGTAAAAGTCTATCCAGGAGATCATCTTTGCCGCTGCCACTCATGGCTACCCGCCTTGTTGGTGTCTACTTCGCCAGCAAATCGTTTACGATTTCAATGACCCCTTTTGACCAGGGATGATCGGGATTGGTGGCAGAAAAAATATTGGCGCTGGCATTCGACGCCACATCTTCCGAGAGCGGCAGCACACCGGCCACCTGGACCTTGTAGGTCGCCGCAATATCCGCCTTCACTTTGGCGAAATCATAACGAACCAACGCTTTGTTAACGACCAGCCGCAGGCGCGGAACTTCGAGTTTGCGGGCGACATCGACCGTGACCGCCGTCCCCTGAAAATCTTGCTGGTCGGGGCGCAGAATGATCACCAGCGCGTTCGAAATGGCAATCGAGAGCAACGTTTCTTCATTCAAACCGGGGTGCGTGTCGATAAACAGGTAGTCCAGTTTCAGCTTGTCGAGCAGGGAATGGAAACCTTCATTTAGCAGCCCCACATCATAACCTTCACGCAAGATACGAGCGATTTCCCCTGTGCGAATGCTGGACGGGACCAGCCAGATTTTCAGGTTCCGCAAAAATGCGCGTTCAGGATCGGCCCCGGCGACTTCGTGCAGAGGGTAGGCCGCCTCTTCAATGGTCGATTTGCCCCACAGATAATCATTCAATGCTCTGGTGATCTTGGTTTCATCGAAACCAAACAGAACATGAATACCGGGCGAGTTGATGTCTGTATCTACAATGGCAACGCGGTGGCCGCGCATGGCAAACTGGGTAGCAAGGTTGGCTGTCAGATTCGATTTGCCAGTCCCGCCACGAAACGAATGGATCGAGATAATTTCACCCATCAAACCCTCCTCATACTTGGGTTGAAGATAAGCTGCATACTCTAATGGTACTTGAGTACGCTGGATCGGGCCAATACTTACAATAAGAAGGATTATAGAAGAAAATGCGCTTAGCGGCATATAGTTCAGCGGGAACCAGCGGCCTATAACAGACGCTCCGTATGTGCTGTATAATAACCGGGTTCGGCACTCAAGGATGGATTCATGCGCGTATTGATGCTCTCTAAAGCCTGTGTGGTTGGGATGTACCAGCGCAAACTGGAAGAACTGGCCCAGCAACCCGATATTGATCTGGTGGTACTGGTCCCTCCTGGCTGGCGCGATCCTGATCGGGGGTGGATGCCGCTCGAACGCGCTTATCTTGAAGGATATGATCTGCGTGTCACGCCGATCCGTTTTAACGGTCATTTCCACTGGCATTATTATCCCAAAATCGCGCAAGAGATTCGCAGGTTCAAACCCGACCTGATCCATATTGACGAAGAACCCTATAACCTGGCGACCTGGCACACGCTGTGGCACGCCCGGCGCAGCGGAGCCAAAACGCTGTTTTTTTCGTGGCAGAATATTGAACGGCGTTATCCGCCGCCTTTCCGGTGGGGCGAACAATGGGTGCTGCGCACGGTAGATTATGCGCTGATGGGAACTCAGAGCGCCGCCGAGGTATGGCAGGCGAAAGGGTATCGTAAACCGCTCGCTGTCGTCCCCCAATTTGGAGTTGATCCGGTCGTTTTCAGCCCGCCTGAGCGCCCACGCAGCGGCGCATCCTTTGTGATCGGGTTTGTGGGGCGGCTGGTCGAAGAAAAAGGCGGCGCGATGCTGCTGGATGCGCTGTCCCAACTCGATGGCGTATGGCAGTTGGATGTGGTAGGAGATGGACCGGAAAAAGAAAACTTGATGGCTCAGGCTAAACAACTGCGCGTCGCGGATCGGCTGACATTTGGCAGCCTGCCCTCAACACGAATGCCGGGGTATTATCAAGGGCTGGATGTGGTCGTGGTTCCATCGCTGACACGACCCAACTGGAAAGAGCAGTTTGGGCGCGTAATCGTCGAAGCGATGGCGTGCGGCGTGCCGGTGATCGGATCGTCAAGCGGGGCGATCCCGGATGTGATCGAGAATGCCGGGCTGATCTTCCCGGAAGGTGATGCGGCTGCTTTGACAGACCTGCTGCGCCAGTTGATGCGCTCGCCTGATTTGCGGCAGACACTCGCCCAAAAAGGCCGCCAGCGCGTCATGGAATTTTATACACAGGCGCAGGTAGCGGCCCAAACCGCTGCCGTCTATCATCAAATGCTTAAAATTGATTAAAGAATTGCACCTACACCAGGGCCGTGCTAGAGTCTCGCGGATAATACAATACAGGACAATATCACCATGCTCAAGGCCGTATTATTTGACCTCGACCAAACCCTCATCGACTGGGACGACGTAGAACCCTGGGAAGATTACCAGTTCCGGCGATTTGAGGCCGTACTCGACCTGGTACACGCCGAAATGCACCCAGCGGAAAATATCGAACCGGGGCGTATGTTCGCGGTGTTCATCGAACAAAGCGCACGCCTGTGGCGAGAGTGTGTCGCCACGATGCGCTCGCCGCATGTCGTCACGATGATGCAGGAGACACTCAAAGAATGTGGCGTCCCAGAAGAACACCTGAATATTGACGCGGTGATGAATGTTTACACCAGCCAACTCCCGCACGGACAGCGCATTTATCCTGATGTGCGCGACGTTCTGGGCGAACTGCGCGATCATGGGCTGGAACTGGGCATCATCACTAACGCGGCGCACCCGATGCTCTACCGTGACCGCGAGCTTGAAGCGGTGGGGATTATGGATTTGTTCCCCCGGTGCAGAATCTCAGCGGCGGATGTGGGGTATCTCAAACCCCACCGGGCGATTTTTGATCATGCGCTGCGCGAACTCAGTCTTGACCCGGCTGAGGCCGTGTTCGTGGGTGACAGCCTGACTACCGATGTAGAAGGCTCGCAGGGGATCGGGATGTATGGGGTATGGCTGGATCGCGTACAGGATGAGGCCCAGGTGATCACCAATGATGTGATTCCCGATGGGACCATTAATTCACTGTACCAACTGCTGCCCCTGCTCGATCAGTGGTATCCCGGTTGGCGCGGCGGTTAGGTGTTATGACACTTTTTGAGACGGCTCCTTACCAACATTTGACATTAACCGGCCCGATGGGTGTGGGCAAGACCACGATTGGGCGTGCCGTAGCGCAGCGCCTGCGGGCAGAGTTTTATGATCTGGAAAACGAAATTCTTGCCCGCGAAGGCCAACCCGCCGAGTCGATCCGCGAATTGTTTGGCGAAGCGCGGCTGAAAGCCCTGGAAACCACCGTTATTCGTGACCTGACACTGCGCCGCCATGCTGTGATCGTCGTCAGCGGGCCAGCCTTGACGGATGAAACCAATCGCACACGGCTGGCTGAATTTGGCCCGGTGCTGTGTCTGACTTGTTCACTTAATGAGATCCTGCGGCGTGTGCATGTGGCGCGCGGGGCGTGGTTCCATACCCCAGCTAACCGGGGCGTTTTGCTCAGCCGACTCAAACGTGAGTGGCGCGTGACGACACTTGATCTGCCCAAACTGGATACGTCGCGGCTGTCAGTAGATGAAACCATAGAAGCAGTAACCGGGTTCTGGCTCAGCCAGGCCCGAATGTAAATGAGCGTGTGGAGGAGATTGTGGCTACTTTATCCGTTTCGTTGATTCAAATGGATGTAAAAAAAGGTAATCCTCGTGTCAACTGGACCACGATGCAGCAGTACACCCAGGAAGCGGCCCAGCGCGGTTCAGAACTGGTGATTCTGCCGGAACTGTGGGATGCCGGGTGCGCGTATGACAAAGGAAAAGAGATCGCCAGTTCGTTAAGCGGCGGGTTGTTTGCGCAGGTGGTGGCGCTGGCCCGCCAGAATAATCTTCACATTTTTGGTTCGATGTACGAAAAACGGGGAACCGGGGTATGCAATACACTGGCCGTTATCTCTCCGCGCAGTGGGGTGATGGGAGCCTATCGCAAAATCCATTTGTTCCCACCGATGAACGAGGAAAAATGGCTAATGCCTGGTGAAGCACCGCTATCTGCCGATCTGCCCTGGGGACGGACCGGGTTTGCCATTTGTTATGACCTGCGTTTTCCTGAACTTTTCCGGCGTTATGCGTCTGAGCGCGTCGATGTAGTGATCGTACCGGCGGCGTGGCCGCATCCTCGACTGGAACATTACCGCACACTCATGCGCGCCCGCGCTATCGAAAATCAATGTTATATGATCGCCGTGAATCGTGTGGGAGAGGACGACGATGGGACGCGCTATTTCGGGCATTCCTGCGTGATCGATCCGTGGGGCGAAATCGTGGTCGAAGCGGGTGAAACAGAGGCGCATCTTTCGGTCAAAATTGACCTGGATATGATTCAGCGTGTGCGGCGTGAACTGCCCGCGCTAGAGGGGATGCGGCTGTAAATTAGGCCGACCATCAATCTATCTCTTCACGCCGAAGGCGGTTGATAAAATCAACACTTTGCAGCCGTTGTTCCAGCAGGTAAGTGATATAGACCAGCATCAACTGTTCGAGTTCCCGGTGTAACGGGGTACTGAGCTGCAAGACACTTACCGCATCCCAGGCGCGTGACTGCATGTAGCGCAGCACTTTCAGCGTGTTTAGGCTCAGCGGTATGCTTCGGTCCAGCCCGGTGTGGTGTTGGGGACAGATAATCCCACCATCTGCCGGGCTGAAAAATTGATCACATGGTTCGATCTCCTCCTGGCCGACAGCGCACTGGTGCAGCGAGGGGGCAAAACCGGCCAAACCTAACAATTCCATTTCGTAATAACGTGCCACCAGGCGTGGATCGCTCTCGGTGCACAGGCGTTCCAGCGTATGGACCAGCAGATTAAATTCGGCGCGGCCTGTATTCTGTTCGGCCATAAAACGATCCAGCAGTTCGACCACGTAGTTCGCGTAAGCTGCCCGCACCAAATCCTCATGCAGCGCTAGAAAAGGCTCT
>JACRBK010000392.1 GCA_016234525.1 Chloroflexota bacterium | reverse complement strand
GCCGGACTATCGCGGGATCATCCTCTCTGGCAGCCCGTTCAGCGTCTATGAACCGGGCGCGCCCACCCTCTCCCCCTGGATATTAGACAGCGGCCTGCCCGTTTTGGGTATTTGTTACGGGATGCACCTGCTGACTCAACGGCTCGGCGGCCAGGTCATCGGCTCGGCGCAGCGTGAATTCGGCATGACAACGCTCAATGTCACCGGGGCGGCGGCGCTGTTCAGCGGGCTGGATGCCGCTCAAACCGTCTGGATGAGTCATGGAGATCGCACCGAGCGCCCGCCAGAGGGATTCATCAGCCTCGCCGAATCCGATAACGCTCCCTATGCCGCGATGGGCGATTCGGCCCGGCGGTTATTTGCTGTGCAGTTCCACCCCGAAGTATCTCACACGGTTTACGGCGCAGACATTCTGCGCAATTTTGTGATCGGCGTGTGTGATGCTCAAACCAATTGGACACCGCAGAATTTTATCGATGCCAGCATCAGCGCGATCCGCGATCAAGTGGGATCAGGGCGGGTGCTGCTCGGTATGAGCGGCGGGGTTGATTCGTCAGTGGCCGGCGAACTGATTCATCGCGCTATCGGCGATCAATTGGTCGCCGTTTTTGTAAATCATGGGATGCTGCGCCAGGACGAAGCCGGTAACGTAGTCACATTGGCGCGCCAACTGGGCTGGAAAAACTTGACAGCGGTAGACGCCACTGAAGAATTTCTCGACCAACTCGCTGGGGTGACTGATCCCGAAACCAAACGTATTCGCATCGGCGCAACTTTCGCCCAGATATTCGAGCGCGAGGCCGGGCGGCAGGGGCAGCTTGATTGGCTGGCGCAGGGGACGATCTACCCCGATGTGATCGAGAGCGCGGGGACCGGGCGGCCCGGCGCGAAACGCATTAAGTCACATCACAACGTCGGCGGCCTGCCGGATCATCTGCGCGGGCGGCTGGTCGAACCGCTGCGCGACCTGTTCAAAGACGAAGTGCGCCGTGTAGGAACTCTGCTCGGCGTTCCTGATGAAATTGTTTGGCGACAGCCGTTCCCAGGGCCGGGATTAGGCGTGCGCTGCGTGGGTGAGGTGACATGGCCGCGCCTGCAAATTCTGCGCGCCGTCGATCATATTTTCACCAGCGAACTCGGCGCTGCCGGGCTGCTGCGTGAAGGTACAGCCCAGGCGTTCGCCGTGCTGCTGCCTGTGCGCAGTGTCGGTGTAATGGGTGATGATCGCACCTACGACGAGGTGATCGTGCTGCGTGCAGTGACCACCAGCGATTTTATGACCGCCGATTGGGCGCGGCTGGATTCTGACCTGCTGGCGCATATCAGCAGCCGGATCGTCAACGAGGTGAAGGGTGTCAACCGCGTGATGTACGACATCACTACCAAGCCCCCCGCCACGATAGAGTGGGAGTAGCGTATAATCAAGGTATAGAATACACAAGCGCGGGAGAACAAAAACCATGCGACAGATTGTGATTATCCCTGCTGAAGAGGGGGGATATATTGTCGAATGTCCCAGCCTGCCCGGATGTTATAGCCAGGGTGAGACACTCGATGAAGCGATTAACAACATCAAAGAGGCTATCGAACTCTACATTGATGTATTGAACGAGGACGGAAAGCCGATCCCGGAAGATAAACTTGACCGGGTGATGATGGTCGTATGAGCCGATTGCCCTCAGTGTCGGGACGCGAGTGTGTTCGAGCGCTGGAAAAGGTAGGATTTGTAGTTCGTCGGCAAACGGGCAGTCATATCATTATCCAGCGCGACGATCCGTATAGTCAGATCGTTGTCCCCAACCACAAAGAGATCAAAAAGGGACTGCTGCGTAAGATCATCAAGGACACAGGTTTGACTGTCGATGGTTTCATTGAACTACTGTGAGGGGAAAAAATCCCCTCACACTTTTTTCAAGAACTTCTGCGCAAACTCTGGTATACTAACGCACAGTCATTTGTGCATACGTTAACAAGATCATTCCCTATGTCTCAAGTTTTCATCAGTTACAGCCGCAACGACGAAGAAATCGCCCGCAAGATCGCTACCGATCTAGATCGCCTGGGCCTCGATGTGTGGATCGATACCGACGACATCCCGCCCGGTGTCAATTGGAGCACCGCCATTCAAGAGGGGTTGGACGCCTGCGAAGTCCTGATCCTGATCCTCTCGCCGGAATCAATGGCCTCCTCGAATGTCACCGACGAATGGCAGTATTTCCGCGATGAGCGCAAGCCGATCATCCCGGTGCAGTGGCGGATGGCCCCGAAAGTGCATTTTCAACTGCGGCGCATCCAATACGTTGATTTTTCGATCCAGGAATATGATCATGCCCTGGAGCAACTGCGCCTCCGGCTGCGTGAGGCCGCCATTCCCACCGACGAACCGCAGGCCACCCCGGTTGCCACTTCTTCCTCCGCCCCGATTACGGTGTCCAATCTGCGTCAGGTGGCGATCAAAGCCGCCCTCACCGATCACCGTGACAGTGTGCGCGGCGTGGCGTTCAGCCCGGATGGGGTGATGATCGCGTCGTGCGGCGATGATAAAACCGTCCGGCTGTATCACACCACAGGCCGCCGCCGGATGAAAGCCTTGATTGGTCACGAAAAACCCGTGAACGCCGTCGCGTTTAGCGCGAGCGGCGCTTTTCTAGCGTCAGCCTCCGAGGACCGGACGATCCGCCTGTGGCACAGCGAAAAACGGTACTGCATCACCGCCCTGCGTGGGCATAGTGGGGCCGTCACTGCCGTGGCGTACAGCCCCACAGACACACTGCTGGCTTCGGCATCCGATGATGGCACAGTGCGTTTGTGGGATGCTAAAGCCCGCCGCCCAATTGGAGTCCTGGGATCGCATGAAGGATCGGCCAGCACCATAGCGTTCAGTCCAGACGGAAACACGTTGATCTCTGGCGGCGATGACCAGACTTTGCGCTGGTGGAACGTGGTGGATCGCACCGCCGGGCAAACGCTGACCGTACCTGACAGTATCCAACGGCTGTTGTACAGCCCCGATGGAAAACTGATTGCCCTGGCGCTGAACAGCAGCGGCCTGCTGTTGGTCGATGTTGCCTCGCAGCGCCAGATTGAATCGATCACCTATTCCGACTACAACGCGAACTGTGTACGCGGGCTGGCTTTCAGCCCGGACGGTAAACTGCTGGTCGCCACGTCGTTAGACGGCATGATCCGGGTATGGAGTACGGTTACTCTGATCGATGGCAAACCCAGCCGCGCGCTGCGCTCTTTGCAGGGTCATGAGGGCGGCGTCACAGGGATCGCGCTGAGCGCTGACGGCACGCTGCTGGCCTCATCATCACATGATGGGACTGTGCGGCTGTGGGCAATCAAACGTTAATTTTGCTGCCCTATTACGTTAAGGACGCCTTGCTGCGCGTTTTCTGCAATTCGTAGTCAGGCGTCCGCCGTGCTAACAAATCACGCGAAATATCGACAACTTCACACACTTCGTCGGGCGTCGTCGCGCCAATCGTGACCATATCCTGATCACGGATGGTATTCCACACAAACGCCAAGCCGACCACCGGCTGCAACTTGCCCGCCGCCAACGGTTTGATGGTCATCACCGGTTTGTGCGCCTGCTGGATCACATGCATGATCCAGTCCACCTCAACCTGCATCAAAAAGCCCATTGAGTTATAGATCTGGATATATGTCTCCACATCCGCGTTGTTTTTGTCAGCATACACAATCGATTCGGGCATGTGGGTAGACAGGCCGGGGATCATTCCACGCGCGCGGATCATGGCAGTATACCGGTCAAGATCGCGGATTTTGCCCTGCATCCGATCCACCAATGCATCGGTGACACACTGGTGCGGCAGGCAGAATGTTGCGCCTAAGGCTTTGGCACGATCAAACACGACCTCTGGTTCGTCAGATGCAGGGCCGCCCGGCTGTATATTAAAGCTGGGCGTCAGGATACGAATCATTGCCCGCCCGACGCGATTTTCAGCGTCCTGAATCGCCTCGTTTAACAGGGGCGAGAGCGGAGCCATCACCGCATCTACGCCACGCTCCAAAAAAGCCGTCAGCACCGCCGCGATGCGCTCCCGACTCTGATACTCTTTAATAAATTTATCTTTTGCCAGCGATGTATGAGAATAACCGAGCAGCCAATTGGTGCCAGCGATCAGCCGGGGAAGGCTGATTCCCCCTACTTCAGTTCGTGGAAATTGATCCATCATTCTGATACCCTCAAAATCTCAAAAATCATCCTTCTATTTTGGCGCTTCCGGCCCAGCTTAGCAATATCGCCATACGCATTCCAAACAAAACCTGTGCTACAATGCAGATTAACAGTAGAGAGAAGGGAGGCTCGCCATGTTCGAACCTGCCTACCGGTGCCTGCTGAGCGCGGGACGTTTTGCCGAGCGGGTAGAACAAGCCCAGACAGCACTGAAAGACTGTACGTTGTGCGCGTGGGAATGCCATACCGACCGGAACCGAAAGTTTGGCCTCTGCCACACCGGAAGAGATGCCGTCGTGAGCAGTGCCTTTTCTCATATGGGTGAAGAAGACCCGCTGCGGGGCTGGCATGGTTCTGGCACTATCTTTTTTTCAATGTGCAATCTGCATTGCCAGTTCTGCCAAAACCACGAGATCAGCCAGCGCGGAGACGGGCAGACCGTCAGCACCGAACACCTCGCGGCGATCATGCTGCAACTTCAGGCTTTAGGCTGCCACAACATCAATTTAGTCTCCCCCAGCCACGTTATCCCTCAGATCATCATGGCGCTACAGATTGCCGCCGAAGCCGGGTTGAAACTTCCCCTGGTCTACAACACCGGCGGTTATGACTCGCTGGATGGGCTGCGCCTGTTGGACGGCTTGATCGATATTTATATGCCCGACATGAAATACGCCGATCCCGATCTGGCGCAGCAGTACTCCAAAATTCCCGATTACCCTGCCCGCAACCGGGCTGCTGTCCGCGAAATGCACCGGCAGGTCGGCGATCTCCAGATCAACAGCGAGGGATTGGCGGTACGCGGGTTGTTGGTGCGCCATCTGGTGCTGCCCGAAAATATTGCAGGGACTGCCGAAATCGTGCGCTTTTTGGTGGAAGAAATTTCGCCCAATACGTATATAAATGTTATGGGGCAGTACCGGCCAGATTGGCATGTGCGTGAACGACAGATCGCCCCACTCAACCGCCCGGTAACGCGCGCCGAATTCGAAACCGCCGAACGATTCGCACGGCAGGCCGGGCTGCGATTAGATAAGCACCGAGGTGGGATCACCAATTGATCATAGGCGGCGCGGCTGCGCCGGAAAGGAGCAGAAGGATGGCCTACGAGCATATTGGGGTAGTAACACACTACTTTGACCGGCTGGGAGTAGCCGTGATTCAGCTTGATGCTGATCTCTATCTGGAAGACTGGATTTTGATCGAAGGGCCGCGCACAGCTGTAGAGCAGCAGGTCCAGTCCATGCAGATCAACCGCCAGACCATTGATCGGGGCGAACCGGGGGATGAAGTCGCGATCAAAGTGGATGATATGGTGCGCGAAGGTGACGAAGTATTCGTTCTTTTACAGCAGTAAGGACGGGTATTATTTAACGAATATCTTTAGCTCCGGCCATTTGCTCAATGGCGCGGCGCGGGCTGGTGCCTTCATCGCCCATGGGTTCGCTGGCAAAGCGGTAATCGTTTTTGCGAATATACTCTGCCAGATCACGCTGAAGCTGCGCCCAAATATCTTGCTGAATGGAGGTCAGCAGCGCTTTGCTTGAGGACGATCCATTGTTATTGAGCGCCTGCCGCAGATGCTCCAGGCATATCCCGGAGGATCGGCGGAAAGCTTCAACAAACTCGGCGTTTTCCAGGCCCTCAAGCAGGTTGCGGATCAAATGTTCCTCCACAATGGTGCGATGCGTACAGGCCGGGCAAGGCCCATTGGCTTTAAGCGCCCCCGCCGCCTGGACAATCTGCCGCCGTCCACTGTCGGGCTTAACTTCTCCCATATCTTTCAACAGATTGCGCACCAACCCCTCATATAACACGGCGATTCCTAATCCGCTGGCGTTGATTTGTTCTTGAATATGCCAGGCGTGAGTCGGGCAGAATCCCCGCGCGGCGCGCACGGCCATGTGGGTCGGCGGTTCGTTCACATACTCATACATCAGGCTGCCCAGGTAATTATGTACACTCCCCGCCGTCAGGCGGCAGACCGAACAACCCGGCTGATCAAAAGCCTGCAATAGTTCATTAGCGCGAGATGAAAGGGGCATTCAGGTGATCCAATCTCTGTCTGTCGAAAGTCTCTATCGAGACGCGGCACAGCGACGCCCGATGTGTTCATTATACCCGGCGATAGGACTCGATGTCAGGCAAAAATGATCTTGTCAAGATCAGCAGACTTGGGTAAGATACAGTTAGATCGTGGATCGCGGGCATAGTGTAGCGGTAACACACCAGCCTTCCAAGCTGTTATCACGGGTTCGAGTCCCGTTGCCCGCTCTAACGCCCAGTACGCCTGGGCGTTTGTATCAGGAGGGCCTGTAGCTCAGCGGTTAGAGCAGCCGGCTCAAGACAATGAGTCTAAGCTGAGGTAAGGATATTCCTCTCAGATTAGATGTGTTGTCAAGGGCTGCCCGGAGAGTAATCTCCTGGTGATCATCTGTCAAATTCGGGGAAGCCTACTTCGTGAGATAAGGTAATCCCGAGCCAAGCCTCTATTCAGATCAGAGGAAGGTGTAGAGACCGGACGGCAGACTCCCTCAAACAAAGGGGTGAAGGGACGGTCCAGCCCACAAACCTTAAGGGCCGTGAAAGCGGTAGTGGGATGCATAACCGGTCGGTCGCAGGTTCGAATCCTGCCGGGCCCATTTTCGACCAAACAGAGACCAGCTTCCAGGCTGGTTTTTGTTTTCTGCCGTTCGACATTCCAACAGAGCGGGCTATTATTAGAGGTCATGACCACATCGATCTATTACCAGGGGGGAACCCTGGTACTGAAAGACCCCGCTCCCGATTTCGTCCCCCCGGCGCCGTTTCAGTGGATCAAGGGACACTGGCGCTGTGAGGGAGTACACTACGGGGCGCTGCGCGGCTGGTTTTCAGAACAGAACATCCGCGATACTCTCCCACGCTGGCAGCATCTCAACCTGACCCTACACGATACGCGCCAACCGCATCATTACCAGCAAGCGGCGCTGGATGCCTGGGAACAAGCAGATTTTCGGGGCAGTATCGTTTTACCCACTGGCGCAGGCAAAACCTTTGTCGCTATCCATGCCATTCACCGGGCCAACCGATCAGCGGTGGTCGTCGCGCCGACCATTGATCTGCTGCACCAGTGGTATGGCCGGCTGGTCAACGCCTTCGAAACCGCCGTCGGGGTATATTACGGCGGAGAAAAAACGATCCAATCGCTGACCGTGACCACCTATCATTCGGCGGGCGATCTGATCGCCGAACACGGGAATGCCTTTAAACTCATCATTTTCGATGAGGTGCATCACCTCCCTGCGCCCAGTTGGGGCGAAACCGCCCTGATGTCGCCCTCCCCTTTCCGTCTGGGGCTGACCGCGACCTATCCCGAAGCGCACGAACAGACGGATGGTCGCTGGAACCTGGATGATCTGATCGGCCCAATTGTTTACACGGAGCGAATCGATGATCTGGTCGGCGCGCAGTTGGCGGAATATCGCACCGAGCGGGTGCGGATTGACCTGACTCCTGACGAACGCGCGCGTTACACTGCGGATCACGCCATTTACGCCGGATTCTTTCGTTCACGCCAATTGCAGCGCACACACGGCGCAGACTGGCTGATGGAACTCATGCGGCTGAGCGCGTTCGATACAGAAGCCCGCCGCGCCCTGCTCGCTCGCCAGCGTATGATCGATCTGTTGGCTGGCGCAGAGGGGAAGCTCAAGGTGCTAGACAACCTGCTGAGCGAGTACTTCCATGAACAAACGCTCGTCTTCACTGAGACAAACGCCGCCGCCTATACCATTGCCCGCCGCCACCTGATCCCGGTTATTACGCACGAAACCAAAGCCGCCGAACGTAAACATATTCTGGATGGTTTTCAGGCGGGGCAGTATCGCGCTATCGTAACCTCGCGCGTACTAAATGAGGGGGTAGACGTGCCGGAAGCCAAGATCGCGGTAGTGCTGGGCGGAACAGCCAGTGCGCGGGAATATATCCAGCGCCTGGGGCGTGTGCTGCGCAAGATTGGCAACCGGCAGGCGGCGCTGTTTGAAGTTATCGCGCGGGACACAATCGAAGAGAGCAAATCGCAGCGCCGCCGACCGAAAAGGAGCCGTTGATGCTGACTGGCGATTTGGTCCGCCCACGTCTGCGCAAGCGTGGCACGCAGTTAGAAGTCGAACTGCTGGCAGCGAATCCACACTGGCAGCGCTCGGCAGCAGAATTGATCACCCTGTTTCAGCAGCAGATCGATCTGCCGCGTTATGCCTGGGAAAACGCGCTCGAGACCTATGAAGGCGAGCGGACAGATTACATCATCTTACGGGGATTAGCGAAGGTGCTGGCCGATGCAGCGACCTTTACCCCGCTTGACAGCCCCATCCCGCCGGACGAACTACGCCAGCGCGTGTTTGCACATGGCCCGGTATTGGCCCATACCGACCTGTTTCATCTTCAGACGCGCCAGGACGTGCTGCATAGCATCGGGAATGAACTTGAACTCACGCCGGACGAGATCGAGCGGCTGTTGTTTTCAGATCGTCCCGCCGAATACCTGCTGATCGATCCCGGCCCCGACTGGACGCCAGAAGCGCTGATCGCGCGTTATAACCTGGAACTCTCGCGGGGGGTGCTGTACTGGGCCAGCCAGATGACGATTGATATTCATGACGGGTATCAAAATTTCTGGCGTTATCTCAAGCTGTTTAAGCTGATGTTCTGGGCCTCTCCTAAAGCTGAAGGGGGCTATCATGTGGAGTTAGATGGGCCGATTTCGCCCTTTGTGCAGTCGACCACGCGCTACGGGCGGCAGTTTGCCGCATTTTTGCCCGCGCTGCTGCTGGGCGAACGCTGGCACATGCAAGCCGAGATTCATATCCAGCAGTTTGGTGAGGCGCTGAATTACCGGATGGATCATACTACTCCCTTGCGCACCCATTTTAAAGGCAGCGGGGAATTTGACAGCCGGCTTGAGGCGGATTTCGCCGCCGAGTTTGAGGAAAAGTTTGGCGACAAACGCGGCCAATGGCTGCTTACTCGTGAGGACGAGGTGATCCTGTTGGGTGACACGGTCATGATCCCCGACTTCGCCCTGACGCACAAAAAGACTGGGCGGCGGGCGATCATTGAGATCGTTGGTTTCTGGCACCCGGAATATTTGCGCCGCAAGGTTGAGAAAGTCCGCGCCGCTCAGCGCCGCAACCTGATCTTGCTGGTCTATGAGGGCGTCAACCTCACCGAAAACGCTTTACAGGATGTCCCCGGTGAGGTGTTGTACTTCAAGAACAAACCCGTGCTAAAGGACGTCATGGCGCTGGTCGAAGCCGTCGCGGAATAATTCCGCGCAGCACGCTATACCTGGATTCAGCCTTACCCTATCGACCGATCAATCCAGGTGCGCAGCGTCTCCCCAGACATCGCCCCCACCCGCGAGGCGATGATGGTCCCATTTTGGAAAATATGAAAGGTAGGGATCGACTCTATGCCGTAGAGACCGATGGTATCAGGATTGGTATCGGCATCCAGCTTCGCTACTTTCAGCCGCCCGCTGTATTCGGAGGCCACCTGTTCGATAATCGGGGCCATCTCTTGACAAGGTTCACACCACGACGCCCAATATTCGACCATCACGGGAGCAGAACTGCCCAATACTTCGGTGGCAAAGGTCGCGTCGGAAACATGGACCGGCCAGGAAATTCCACCTATGCCACCCGAATCAACCACCACAGGATCGGCTGGAGCGGCTGGATGCGGCAGCGCTGGATCGAAGGTTGGAATCTCAAACGGCGTATGGGTTGGAACGACCTGGCGCTCCTGAGTTGGCGGTGGCGGCGGCAGCGTTCGAGTGGGGACAGGCGTCCAGGTTGGCGGGTAGGGCGTGCGGCTGGGAAAAGGAGTGCTCGTGGCAGTGGGCATCGCCGTCGCTGAGGGAGTCCATGTGGGCAGGAACACCGACAGCGTTGGCGGCACAAAAACCGTCGGTATAGCGGCTTCTTTTTTGGGTGAGCCACCACACGCGACCAGTGTCAGGCAGACGATCAGGCAGGACAGGAGGGGACGAAAGAGACGGAGCATGGAGATTATCCTGGGACGCAGCCATAAACGAACCGTACAAAGGTCATTGTACCTTAACCCGCCCGGCGGCTCTGCGTGTCTATTGGCAGAATTTTTTTAGCCGATTGAACTCTGCCACCAGCCTGACTCACATCGCCAGAGTGAGCATGAGCAGCGCATCGGGATCACCCAGCGGATCGCTGTCGGTCATGCGCACCCGCGAATATGCGATCTGCATTCCCGCTTCTAACAACCCATGCAGCAGCGTTTTTTGCTGCGCGCTCACCGGAATCAACAGGCCAGAACGATGCAAACGGTGCGCATAAGTCTGCATTTCAGCCAGGTAACGCGGCCAATGGTTCGCGGCCTCAGGCAGGCAGGCAGCCACTTCGATATTCAGATAGTTCTGCATAGTCTCTAAGCGCCGTCCCGCCGCTCTCAATACAGCAAAGGCGACTTCCTGACCGTCCTCACGCCAGACAATCGTTTCACCGCCCCCTTCATCGTCCAGCCATAACGCGGCGGGCGTGGGGTCCAGCCCAGGGATAAACGCCGAGGCGATCTGGCGCAGCGCCCCTTCACCATCCCACAATTCATAATGGGTCTTAGCGGCAAGTTCCGTTAAACCCTGAAATACCATGGTCAAATGTTGTGCGTCCAACCCCAGGCGCGTGTAAAGTGCCAGGTTTTTGCCGCTTTCGGGCATCGTCTCCAACCCTCGGATGCGGCATCCGGCCTGGTGCAGCAGGTCCAAACCGGCGGCGATCACGGCGCGCCCCAGCCCCAATCCTTGTTGATTAGGCGCTACTCCAAGTGTCCCTAACCAACCCAATGATCCCCAAACATGGGTGAAACAATACCCGGCTACTCGCCCCGGTGACGTCTCAACCACGACCCCCGCATAGGGACGGCGCACGGCAGCGTTCATATTTTCCGGCGTGCGCAGCCGGAGCGGCTGCATCAGCCGCCGCTGTTGGCGGTGGTAGGCTTCAAATGCATCCCGGTCGATCTGGCATACCGTCTTGAGATCGGCGGGAGTCATCAGGCGCGTGACAAAAGAGACAGCTTCTTCGGACACGGGCGTTCACCTCACTAAGAAAATTGGATAATGCGTTCAACCACCCAGGCCCAGCGTGCAGCACGCTGATCAGCCAGATCGGGCGGTGGATCGGCCACGCCGGTCACTTCGAGCGCAAACGATGCGGCGACTGCGCCATAACACGCCGCCTGGCATAGATCGTGTGTTTTAGCCCAACCCACCACAAACGCACCGCAGTACGTATTACCCGCGCCGGTTTGATCGACCACTTGAGGCACAGGAACAGCGGGAATTTGGAACAGGGTGTCGCCATTTTTAGTCCCTACCAGCGATCCTGCCCGACCCAGGCGTAAAGCGACCACCGGCGCGCCGTCATCCAACATCGCGCGGACGACCGCTGCCGGATCAAGCGGGCCATAATGCTGCTGCGCTTCGAGCAGATTGGGCGATACAATATCCAACACAGGCAGCGCCGCCCGAAATGCGGCGGTATCGGCAGCGGTCATCAATTCCGGCTCCCATAACACTGCCGCCGCAGGAAACGCCGCCCGCCATTCGCGTAGATCGTGCGCGGTGCGCAGCAGACTGACCGCCCCGGCTGAGCGATAAACCTCCGGGACCCGCGCAGGCACAGGGAAATTTGACGCGCGTTCGTGGCTGTCCTGGCGAAAGATTTCGGTACGCAGCCCGTCCCATTCAAACACCTGCCAGGCGCGTACCTGGGGCCGGTCCTGCCAATCGATTCCGCGCAAATCAAAATCTCGCACTAAGCGCTGATGTGCGGCAGACGAAAGATCGTGGCCCGCGCAGGCGCACACACCTGCCCGCTGCCCCCAGATCAACATCCCTGCCGCCGCGTGCGCGACGCCCCCACCCAAAACACCCATACGGGTCGTGCCGTCAGGCAGCACAATATCATCCGTAATTAGACTGCCCACTGCCACACAGTCAGGCTCTGTGTCGTGAGTCATCATGGACTACTCATAGTATGGTTAAGTCGCCAACCAGGAAATTCAACAGTATGATCTCGCATTGAAAGGGAAAGAAAATAGTTTATTCTCTGACCCTATCCTGAGACTTTAAAACAATCCACATGGGACATTGTACGGTGAATCAAACTGAGAGCAAATTGGACACGGTCATTCTCGTCACCCGTAACGGCATGGGGACCACCACGCCAGAACTCCAACACCTGCTGGCGGGCAAATATTTTCAACTGCTGCTCGATGATGGCAAACGGCCCGCCGCGATCTGTTTTTATGCTGATGGCGTGCGGCTGGTCTGCGAGGGATCGCCGGTACTCGACACATTGCGCGCTTTAGAATCATCCGGCGTTCACTTGATCGTCTGCCAGACCTGTCTTAATACTTTGGGGTTAGTGGATCAGCGGCGGATCGGGATCGTGGGCGGTATGGGCGACATCATCGAAGCGCAGTGGCAAGCGGCTAAAGTGATCACAATTTAGCTCGTATGCCTCAATGGTTTTTAAAGGGGTGGCGCTGCGGCGCTGAGTTTGGGGAAAATAAAAAGCCCCGCAGGATTTCTGCGGGGCTTCTCGTTAAGACCGTGGAGCGAATTACAGATTGTTAACGATATTCGAGAAGATGTTGCCGATAGCCGGCCCCATCAAGGCCAAGATCACGATCACGACGACGGCGACGAGGACCAGAATGAGGGCGTACTCGACAAGGCCTTGGCCTTCTTCACGAGGTTGGTATAACATGGTAAAGCTCCTTGAGATAGATGATATCGGTCAAACGATTACACTTTTTATAATATATTGATTCGCGAAGAAAATCAAGCCACAAAGACAATTCTCTATCAATTTTTAATTTCCATTGATCTCGCTCGATTTCGCCTGCTGTCCGATCTCGCAGAATCAACAGGCGCGCGTGGCATAATGATTTCCCGCCGCGCGCACCTGCTCTTTATGATCTTTGGATCAGGGAGCTTCCCAAACCGATTCGCCGTTGAGAATGCGGATCAAATTGTCTGCAAACTCGTACCGATGCAGCGGCTTGCCCAAAAAACTATTAAATCCCGCCCGCCGCGCGTCGTTCATATGGCTGATGTGGGTGGTATAAGCCACCACCGGCACGCCTTCAAATTCCGCGTCCGCTTTGATCATTTCTAGTACTTCATAACCATTAAAGCCGGGCATTTCCAGGTCCAAAAAAATCACGTCGGGGCGTGAGGTATCGCGAATATGCTGGTCTACTTCTGGCCCCCCATAAATCACGGACGTATCCACATCCAGTTGGCTCAGCAGATTACGCAGCACATCAATGCTGGTCTGCTCATCTTCAATAATTAAAGCGCGTATCCCTGTAAGTGATGGTGACATTATGTGACACCTCCTACCAATTTTCCCGTTAACCTACCCACTTCTTATCATAACCAAACTTACCCTTAAGAAACAAACTACACTGATTCCCGGAACACGCTACATGGATCGCCACACCGGCGGGCTTAAGAAACAAACCACACCGATTCTCCAGCGAGCACCTGGCGCAGCAGTTCAGGGAATACCAGGCGCATAATCGGCTTGCCGATCAGACCATCAAACCCGGCGGTCTTAAACGCTTGTACATCGGTAGCCATCACGCTGGCGGTCATTGCAATGATCTTCGACTGTTGGAAGGTCGGATCGCTGCGCAGCATGTTGAGCATCTCATACCCGCTGTACGGCTGCATCTGTATATCCAGAAAAATAACATCCGGCACAGAGGGCAGAGCGTGCAGCCGCTCTAAAAAATTGCTGTTCTCATCGAACATGGTCAGGTTGGAATACCCCATCACCCGTGTGATCAACATCCGCATAATTTCCCGGCTGAGTTGATCATCTTCGACATATAAAAAAGTGGGCTGAGCCGGAGCAGCAGGCGTAGGAGCAGCAGGCGTAGGCGCGGCAGGCGGAGATAGCGCAGGCACAGGTGCAGCAGGCAGAGATTCCGCAGGTACAACAGGCGCGACAGCCGCGGCACCAGCAGATTCAGGTGCAGCCGGCGGGGTGTCTACTGCGGCAGGCTGTTCTGCCGCCAGTGGAGCCTCAACCGCAGGCGGAATGATTTCGGTTGGCAGCGCATCGGGAGTTTCGCCGGGCGCTGTGGGCGGTGGTGTGCTAGACATAATCAACCCTAGTCTTTTTGCATGGCAGAATCAGAGGGGCCATGATGGCCCCCGGCTTATTTTTTCACGTCCAGGCTAACTGGTATGGCTTGCGTGGCGGCTCCATTGACGGGCAGCGTGATAAAAAACGTCGTCCCTACTCCTACCTGGCTCTTAAACCAGATACGCCCGCCGTGCGCCTCAACAAATGCTTTTGTGATCGGCATCCCCAACCCAGTCCCCGGCGCATCTACCAGATCATGCGCCTGCTGAAAAGTATCAAAAACCATGTGGGCGCGATCTTCAGGAATGCCGATCCCGGTATCACGCACCGCCAGATGAATTTCACCGTCACGGTGGTGTGCAAAGATCGTGATGCTGCCCTGAGTGGTAAACTTCACTGCATTCGAGATCAGGTTGAGCAAAATCTGCCGGATACGCCGCTTATCTCCCATGATGATCGGCATCCCTGGTTCGATCTCGGTCTGAATGGTGATCGGTTTATCTTTCACCAATCCCTTCGCGGTAGACAGCGAACTGTCCAGCGCGGCATTAACATCGACTTCCTGAACAAACAACTCCATCATACCGATCTCGATCTTCGTCAGGTCGAGAATATCATTGATCAGGCTGAGCAAATGTTGGCCGCTGTTAATCACTTTGTTCAAACTGTCAGACTGTTCGTCCGTGACCGGCCCCAAAACGCCATCGACCACAAAACCAGTAAAGTTTAAGATCGCGTTTAGCGGGGTGCGCAGTTCGTGCGACATATTCGCCAAAAACTGCGACTTGACCTTGCTGGCCTGTTCAGCAGCCTGACGCGCGGCCTGTGTCTCAGCAAACAACTGAGCATTACGCACGGCAATCGTGATCTGTTCAGCTAAAGAGGTCAACACGCGCAGGTCATCATCACTAAAACGGTGGGATTCTTTGGCGTGTAGATCGAACACCCCTAGCAAGTGCTCGCCCAATACCAGCGGGATCGCCAGTTCGGATCGGGTGTCGGCCAACGGCGCCGGCAGCGCGGTGACTTCGTTCACTTTGATCGCCTGACGGCGGCTCGCGGCCAGCGCCACAGTATTCGAGGGTGCGTTCAGTGGGATATTCATCAACGGCCCGGCAGCCAGAATATTCCCGGCAGCATCTACACCTGCCGAGCGTACCAATGTTTCCTCTTTTTCGTCCAGGCGAAAAACAAATGCCGCCGAGAGATTAAAACTTTGCGTCGCCAGCGCCACCACTTGCTGCAACAGTTGGTCAATATCCAACACCGTCGTGATCTGGCGCGACACGTCCGCCGCGATTTGCAGGTCGCGTGTGCGGTCGGTCACCCGCTCTTCCAGGTGATCGATCAATTCGCTTAATTGATCGGTCATACTGTTAAACGTCTGTGCCAGATCGCCGATCTCATCGGCGCGCTGGATGTTCACCCGCGCTTTCAGGTTGCCCCCGGCGATCAAAGCTGATGAACGGGTAAGCTGCACAATCGGGCGGTTAAGGCTCCGGGCAAAAACAAACGCCGCCAATGTGACTACCGCGCCCACGATCACCAGGGCCAAGATCAGGGTATTCTGCTGCTGTCGCGCCGGGGAAAGTACATCGTCCAGCGGGCGCAGCGAGAACAGCGCCCAGTACAGCCCTTCTTGACCGGGCGGGGCGATATTCTGATAAAACACGATGTCGTTTTCCAGTTCGAGATTATCACCCTCGCGCTCGCTGATCACGTCTTGCAGCGCCGGAAAATCCGTCTCTAGCCGGATGCCGGTTTCCAGGTCGCGCCCAAACAAGCGCTCCGAGTCCGGGTGCGACAGGTAATAACCATCCTGGTCGACGAGAAAAGCAGTCGCCTGGGTAGGCAGATTGGCCTGCACCAGATCAAGAAAACCCTGCGCCTGCACGTCCGTCACCAGAACCCCGACGAATTCGCCATCCACATACACCGGGGTACTGTATTGCAGCACCGGGTTAAACGGGCGTTGGATGCGGCCATATTCGTCGAACAGGTTAATAGGGGAGACATAAATCTCCCCTTCGGGCAGGTCTTTGGCCTGGGTGAAATACAGCTCATTAGAGCGGAAGTTCAGGTTAGTTACGCTGACCGCCTGACCCTCGACATCATCCACGCGCACAAACTCAAACCCGTCTTGATCCAGGAAACGGATACGCGCATACACCCGGCGATCTCCGATGCGGCGGTTTTCAACATAGTTCTGAAACTCAACGCCGACCGCTTCACGCGCCGGTTGCAGCCGCAGCGTACTGCCCGCCAAAATAGTATCGGCCATCTCGCGCACCGCTACCGACTGGCTGAGCAGGCGAATGTCATCCACCGTCGTTTCCAAAAACCGCTGGATTTCGTTGGCTTTACGCTGGACACTGGCCTGCTCATCATTGATCACGCGCTCGCGCAGCACATCGCTGGTCAGCACGATATTGATCAACCCGGTGACAACCAGCGGCACAAGGCCGATCAAGAGAAAGACCAGGATCAGCCTCAGCCACAGGTTAAGCCGGACGTTCTTCAGGTTCATAGCTTATTCTGCCTCAAAAGGGTCGGGTAGTGGTTTGGTGAAGTCGTTGGTTTCCCAGGCTTCGAGCATCGCTTCAACATTGAGCGGCGTTACAATATCCATGCCCGAATTGCTGAAACTTTCAAACTCACGCCCATACAAAACGTGTTCGTACAACATCTGTACGGTGTCATAACCCCAGCCCCAATATTTCTGGCCGACTAACCCTTGAATAAAGCCGTCCTGGATCAGTTCTAATTCCAGGGGGAGGGTATCGAAAGCAACCGTCACCATACCGTTATCGAGGGCGGCTTCTTCCCACAGCGGCATGGCGCCCTTACCCGCAAACAACGGCCACAGCCCGACAAAGAACCAGCCATCCATTTCGGGATATTCTTCCATGGTGGTTTCGACGACTTCCACTGCGAGCGGCGCAAGGTCATTACAATAGACTGTTGTTACGATCTCAATATCGGGATACTGCTCAAGGGTACTCTTGAAGCCTTCGATCCGGGCTTCGAGATTCGCTGACCCTTCTACCCCACTCAACAGGGCGACCTGACCACTTTCGCCCATTGCGCGCACCAACAGATCAGCGGCGGCGGCCCCGCCCTCAAAATTATCCACGCCCAAATAAGTCAGACGGTCGCTGTCGGCCGAATCCGAGTCCCAGGTCATGACCGCCAACCCTTTTTCTACGGCCACGTTGATTGGGTCAACACAGATTTCGGGATCAATACACGAGACGCCAATCGCATCCAGCCCTTCGAGATCAGCAGCTTCGAGCAGCAGTTCGGCCTGTTCTTCCGCCGTCGCATTCATAGGCGCAGCGTAAAAAACTTCGACTTCACATGGCCCGATCTCGGTCAGTTCGGTGGCGCGGATTTCGGCCCCGATCCGGCCTAGTTCAAACACTGGGTTATTAAGCGCCTTTGGAATCCACGCGATGTTAAACACACCATCTTCTAGTGGGCAATCCGTCAGGACCGGGTAGGGAGTAGGTGTTTTATCTTGTGCCGAGAGTGAGGGAGAAACCGAAAACATGGATGCCAACAACAGCAGCAGAACAAACGAGACGAAGAAGACTTTGGTTCGCATAGTGGTTCCCCTGTAAGCATAAATTGAGAGACGATGATATCTAGCGCCCGAACAGGGCGTTTTATAGCACCAGCATTTCCGGCGGGCGGGGTACGTCCGCTTCAAATTTTTTAAGGAACTTCAACAATTCTGGCAGGTTAAACGGTTTGATCACATAAGCATTTGCCCCTACCCGGCGTGCTTTTTCCAACCGGTCCATATTATCATTGGCCGACAGCATGATCAGCCCCACATCGGGATACCGCGTGCGCATGGTTTCGGCCAGATCCAGACCGTCAATATCGGGCAGTTCAACATCTAACAGCGCCAGGTCAAACTGGGTACTCTCGACCATCTGCATCGCATCTTTGCCTAATTCCGCTTTGTGTATTTCATAATCCCCAGTCATCAGAGCGAATCCCAGGAGTTCACGGTTATCGGCGTTGTCATCGAGGATTAGAACTTTTTTGGTCATTCCGCCTCCTGTGTTTATCCTCAATTTTATCTTACACCATACCCGTTCGTATGTACATTCAGCTCATGAAAAGTTTATGAAATTAGTGTTTGAAAAAACATACACAAATAAAAAAGGCCAGGCGATTTCGCGTCTGGCCTTGTTCAACACGTTACTTCATCCCTCAAACAAACAGGGATGAGGGCTAAAACTTACGGACGAGTCAAGCCTGCGACGGCTTCAGCCCCACCCACCGATTCCAGGCTGTCGTACAGTGTCTGGAGGATATACTTGGGGTTGTGGACAAACGCGCCGGGGTCTTTAGACGCATATTGATAGTTGTACGCCGCGCGCAGCAAGTTCGGCGTCCAGGCGACATAACGATCCGCTTCGTCAGGATCAGCGACCCCATTGGCATTGGCATCAATGAACCAGTAAGGATAACGGCCCGCGTCATAGGCAATCGACACCTGAGTGGTGTTGGTCGCGTAAGCCTGGATCACTACCAGCAGTTTTTCCTTATAGGTTTCGATCTCGCCCGCAACACCTTCTTCTGCTGCGTCACCATCGAAGTCACCCGACGTCATACGAATCTGCTCAAACTCGGTCACGCCAGCATGGCACATCACGCACTGTGTGATCTGAGGTTTCAGGGTATGAACGTTGTGGCAGTTCTTGCAGGTTTCGAACGCACCCGGCACATGCAGGTTACGTCCCAGGTATTCTTTACCTTCGTACTGGTAAGCGCCCTGCGCTTCGGAGCCAAACAGCGAAGCACCCGCCGCAAAGTAGTGCACATTACGGAAAGTCAGTTGATCGGTCACTTCGTCGTCACCGACACCGGCTCTGGTAATGGCCGTATTCACCGACACGGTGGACTCGCGTCCCTGGTGGCAGTTCAGGCACAGGTTCGAGGCG
>JACRBK010000391.1 GCA_016234525.1 Chloroflexota bacterium | reverse complement strand
GGTACTGGTTGATGATGTCTCCCCAAAACTGCATCGTCCGCCCGTGCGACTGGACACGGCGATAAATTTCGAGCAGAAAATCCAGATAAACACGCCCTTTGCCTTTTTGCTCGACTAACGTTTTGCTGCGTCCCAGGCCGAGATCAACCGTCTCATCACAGCCGACGTTAAACATGCCGCTGGTGAAATTAGGCAGCAGTTCAGCATAGAGTTCCTCGAGCAGGTTCAGCACGCCAGGCACGGCGGGCGATAGGCTGAACGGCGGCAGCATATTCCCCCAGGGCGATAGAAATTCGGTTTCGGTTTCAGCCAGCGCCTTATACGGCGCGTGTTTGAACCAGCGGTGCATATGGCCGAAGCTGTTCTGGTTGGGGACCAGTTCGATATAACGCTCGCGGCAGTAAGCATCGAGCGCCAGGATTTGTTCGGCGGTGATCGGTGAGGCGTGTTCCCACACTACGCGGTGCCGCTGATAGGCAAAGGTGTGCTCGGTGTAAAGCTGAAACTGGTTAATCTTCCAGCTTGCCAGCAGATCGATCAGGTGATACAGCGTCTCCATGGTTGGCACACGGTCGCGGCTGATGTCGAGCATCACCCCGCGCACCGGGAAATCCGGCCAATCTTCGATCTCCAATGTAGGCAGGCGGCGGTTGTACATCTGGGCAAGCTGCACCAGGGTCATCACCCCATAAAAGGCGCCGCGTGCATCGTTCGCCACCAGCGAAATCCCCGACGGCTGGATCGTCAGGTGATAGCCTTCGGGATGCCCAACGCTGTGATCCAACACCAGGGTCAGCGCCGCCGAAACCGATCCGCCTGCGATCTGCCATTCGACCTCGCCGTACTGGCGCAGGGATTCTTGCAGGCAGCGCGCCGTAAAAAACAGGTCCGCCGGGACCGGCACATCCAGCGCGATAGCCGCTTGTTCCGGCAGGGTAAACGTCCCGCCGGTTAAAACCAGTTTTTGCGGAAGCGGCAAAAGGTTAATGCTCATAAATTCTCTTTTCTTTTTGTGCTTGTGTCTTGCAGACGGCCAAAATGTTTATTAATTATACTAACCCAGATCGTGAATTTGGAATTCTCAAATATTCCCTTTACAGGCTATTTGTCGCGCCATTGGTTCGCGCGGATATTTTCAGCCGCTAAGCGCACGGTTTCTTCGATACGTTTGGCCCTGGTTTCGGGTCTGCGAGCATTGACGATCCATTCCAGAATAGCGCGTTTGACCGAGCGAGGGAATGCCTCAAAATAGTCACGGGCGGTGGGGTTGGCGTCCAGCCCTGTTTGAAGATCGGGCGGAACTTCGAGATTTTCGACTCCATCCAGCTTCGACCACGACCCATCCTGTTTGGCGGCTTCGATCTTTGCCAGTCCGGCGGGCAGCATCAGCCCGGCAGCGATCAGCCGTTCGAGGCGCTCTTTGTTCGGTCTGGACCACCCGCTGCCTGTTTTGCGCGGGGCGATCCATAACATCGTGCGCTCGTCGTCCAGTTTGCCGCCCTTGCTATCGATCCAGCCCACGCACAGCGCCTCCTCGACCGCTTCTTCATAATCGAGGCGCGGCTTGCCGCTGGCTTTTTTGTAGGTGACCAGCCAGATACCCTCTTCCCGCTCGTGGTTTTGGATCAACCATTCGCGCCATTCCTGGCGAGAAAGAGGATGGATGGAATTAGCAGGAAGTTCGGTCATGGGCGCGATCCTCAACTCAATAATCAGGTCATAATTCAACCAGCTAGGTAGACGATAGCACTATCCTGGCCTGGATGTCGAACCGGCCTGTTGAAACAAAAACGGGGCTGATTTTGTCAATGAGCCCCGTTGTCTTGTTTTTGCGTCAACCGCCCAAATAAGCTTTTTGGACTTCCGGGCTGGTCGCCAGTTCTTTGCTTGGTCCGGCGAGAACGATACTACCCGTTTCCAGCACATAACCACGATTGGCGAGTTTGAGCGCCATGTTCGCGTTTTGTTCGACCACCAACACCGTCGTTCCCTGCCGGTTGATCTCGGCCAGAATCGCAAAAATCTGCTGCACCAAAATCGGGGCCAGCCCCATCGACGGCTCGTCAAGCAGCATCAATTGGCCGCCGGTGACCAGGGCACGGCCTACCGCCAGCATTTGTTGTTCGCCGCCAGAGAGGGTATCGCCTAACTGCCGCTTACGTTCGTCCAGGCGCGGGAAGTAATCAAACACGCGCTTGATACGCTGATCCAGGTCCGCCCGGCCAAGCTGGAAACCCGCCAATCGCAGATTCTCATAGACCGTCAGGTTGCCAAAAATACGCCGCCCCTCCGGGACCAGCGCCAGCCCTTGTTTAACCACGACATGCGCCGATTTACCCGCCAGGTTTACCCCTTTGTAAAGAATCTCACCCTGATCAGGCGCTTGCAGCCCGGCAATCGTGTTGAGGATGGTGGATTTGCCCGCACCGTTCGCCCCGATCAGCGTGACGATCTCACCCTCTTCCACGTCGAACGAAACCCCATGCACGGCCTTGATACTGCCATAAGAGATATGAAGATCACGCACGCTCAGCAGCATCAGCCCACCTCCGTCTGTTCGCCCAGATACGCCTCGATCACTTTGGGATTGCTGCGCACTTCGGCGGGCGTTCCTTCGGCAATCGTCGCGCCAAAGTCCAACACTTTCAGGCGCTCGCAAATACTCATTACCAGCCGCATCTGGTGTTCGATCAACCAGATCGTCAGCTTAAATTCGTCGCGTATCCAGTGGATAAAGTCCATCAGCGCGCCGATCTCACCGGGATTCATCCCGGCGGCGGGTTCGTCGAGCAGCAGCAGTTTGGGTTTAGAGGCCATCGCCCGCACGATCTCCACGCGGCGCTGCTGGCCGTAGGACAGGTTTTTCACCGGCTCCTCGGCATATTTTTCCAGCTTGAACAAGCTGAGCAGTTCCATCGAGCGTTCGTGAATGGCTTTTTCCTGTTCGCGGTAGCGCGGCAGATGCAGCAGCGTTTCGGCCACCGTATAGGTGATACGCGGATGGTGGGCAACCTTCACGTTATCAAGCACGCTCATCATGCCCCACAGCCGGATTGTTTGGAAGGTACGGCCAATGCCCAGGCTGTTGATCGTGTGCGGCGGCTTGCCTACCAACTCCTTACCCTGAAAGATGATCGCGCCTTCGCTGGCGTGATAGGCTCCCGTCACGAGGTTGAAGATGGTGGTTTTGCCCGCGCCGTTCGGCCCGATCAAGCCAATCAACTCCCCCTCGTTCAGTTCCAGGTTAAAGTTATCGACTGCCAGCAGTCCGCCGAAATAGTGGGAAACGTTCTTAATCTCTAGCAGCGCCATCGTTCACCTCCTCGGCTTCTGGTTCCACCTCGCGGATACCGCGCAGATTGAGTTTAAGCTCGCGGAACCCAAACAACCCCTGCGGACGGCGCAGCATCACGATGATCAGGATCAGGGGGATCACGACCCACTTTAAGACTTCCAGCGGGCGGAACGCTTCGATCAACACCGTGAAGATCACCGCCGCGATGATCGACCCGCTGATGCTGCCCATCCCGCCCAGGTAGACCATCACCAAAGCTTCGGTGGATTTCAGAATCCCGAACATGCCCGGATTGGCATAAGCCAGCACATGCACAAACAACCCGCCCGCCACGCCCGCGATAAACGACGAGACTACAAATGCCACCAGCTTGACATGGCGCGTATGCACGCCCATCAGTTCAGCGGAAATCTCGTCTTCGCGGATAGCGATAATCCCTTTGCCAAAAGTGGAGTTCACCAGATTGTAAATCGCCAGGACCGAAAGCACGGTAATGACAAACACCCAGGGAAGATTCGTCCAGATCGGGACACCGTTCAGACCGCGCGGCCCACCAAGAAATTCCATATTGTTGATCGCCCCGGTGATGATAAAGTTCACCGCCAGCGTGACAATCGCCAGATAATCGCCGCGTGTGCGAAACGAGGGAAACGCGACCAGCAGCGCCGCCAATGCAGCGGCTGCGCCGCCCGACATCAGAGCCACAATAAATCCAAAAGACGAGCCTAATGCGGTCGGTAAGTGCGCGTCGCCAAACGCGGAACTGTCGGTAAATGACCACATGGTGATTACGGCAGAAACATAGGCCCCTACCGCCATAAACCCGGCATGGCCTACGGAGAATTCTCCCATATAACCGTTGACGAGGTTCAGACTGGTCGCCAGCATAATATTGACGCACATATACACCAGGATCAATTCCCGGTAATCGCTGAGCGACGCCCAACGCGCCAGCGCGAGATATAACACGCCTGCCTGTAAAATCAGCCCGGACCACAACGGCAGCCAGGTCAACAGGCGATTACCGAACCGTTTGAGCAGCAGCGCGATCACAATCACCGGGATGACGAACACGATCAGATCATATTCCAGCACATCTTTAAACAGGCTGAAAAAACCGGGATCGCGTTCACCCTGCGTGCTAAATGCCTTGACAAAAGTATCCGCCAGTGTTTTGATCGCTTCCCACGAGGCTTGCAGCGGTTTATCGACTTTATCGGAAGGCGCAGGGAAAAACGGGGAAAGGATGCCCGAAAAATCCAGACCGGAGAACGGCTTAAGGACTTCCGATGCGCCAAACAGGCTGGGTTCTTTGCGGAAACCCAACAGCCGGGCAAAAGGCAGGCCAGCGCGGAATTCGAGTTCGGTCGCCAGCCACAAGCCGATCAGATAGGCCAGCACGGGGGTACCAGCGAGCATCCGCCCCAGCGGTCCCAGCAGCCAAACGACCAGCACCCACAACCAGCGCAGCAACGTTCTGAGCAGCACGGACGGCCAGCGCCACACCACGCGCGGTTTGACCAGCGGCGGGAATACGGGCAGCGCGAATTTGAAGCGCAGCCTTCCACCAGGGCGAGGCAGCACCACCTGGGCGATCATGCCGACTGCCGCCGCCATCCCCACCCAAAACCCACTGCCGAGAAAATCGCCCGCGTTAGTTTCATTTTGGCGGTTCTCGTAGAACAACATGCCGTAATAGTAGATCAGCACGACCAGTCCTAACAGCAAAATCAGCACCGGCTGCGTGCGATCATAACGCGCGAAGATCAGACCCGTCCCTACCAAAAAGATTGCCCCGACCGCCGCAGCGGGCAGAATGACCAGGAACATATGCGAGATACGCACCGGAAGATCGAGGTCACCCTCGGTATCAGCGGCCAACTTGTAGCCGGTGGTGTCGGACCCATCCTCTAACTGAAACCAGGGCATGAACAAAAACGCCGCCAGCATGACCAGCGCACACGCCAGCACCGCCAGATCGGCGATTGGAAAAATACGCTTTGGGCTGTTCATACGTCTACACTTTCTGACGGCGCGCTACGCC
>JACRBK010000387.1 GCA_016234525.1 Chloroflexota bacterium | reverse complement strand
TCCAACAGAGTTGGCGAGGGGACCGCCGCCCACCGGGTTTACGTAGGAATGCGTCGCTGTATGCCCTGTTTTCCGCTGAATACTCATCCCCATCCGTATGATCCCGACCACGATCAGCGCCGACCAGATGATGTGTATCCCATCGCTGAGATCGTCGCGCCGATCCGCATCTCCGGCGGGCGCATGGACCCCGCGCACGGCGGCATATTCACGCCCGGTCACCAATCCGAGCGCATGATTCAGCGCTTCCGCCGACAGGCGCGCCTGTCCGGAGGAAAAATCACCGGCGCGGCGGCTAGTATCATCCCACTGGCGCGCCAACCCGATCCCGTATAAGGCCATCAAGATCGCAAAAATCACCCCGGCGACGATCAATGGGCGCTTGGGAATCCTCCGCCAGAACACGACGATCAACACCGCCAGCGGCGCCGCCAGCGCATAGGCCAGCAGGTAGGTGTGGGCAAACAGCACAAACCCCACCAGGGCGATCAACAGACGGCGCTGCGGATGGCGTGTTTGCCCGGTGATCAGCGGGGCCAGCGCCCAAAAGATGAGGCAGACAAAAAACGGGGCGAGACTCTGCACCCAGGTGCGGCGGCTGTCCTCGATAATCCAGGGGTTGGCGGCGAACAAAGCCGCGCCGATCAGCGCCGGGCGGGTGCCGATCAGCCAGCGCAGCCCCCGAAAGACCAGCCCGATCGCAAACGTGTTCAGAATCAACGTCACGACATAAGCGGCGAGCGGTTGGCGGATCAGCGCGATCACCGGCGTGAAAAAATAGCCAGTCAGCGGTGGGTTAGCGAATAACACCGAGGTTCCCTGCCCCGCCAGCGGAAATTCGCCCGCGTCCAGGGTTTGAATCGCCTGCCAGACCGGGTACACCTGATCAATATTGACTTCAATATCGCCAAGATGCTGGAAACGCAGCCCCACCCCGATCAGCAGAATCAGGGCCAGCGCCAGGCGTTCCCAACGGTTTAATGAGTGCATAACACGTCTCCTTCAAAAATCCCCGGCGATAATAACCCGCTGAATCGGGAAACGCACAAATCCCGGCTGGTATTAGTATACTGATGCTGGTTGGTCCCACGCGGAGCGCATCTACCATTGACGCTCTCTTTACAGTCCGCTACAATTGCCGCTGCTGAAAAATTCCCTGAGGAGCATTTTTTCGATGGCTGAGACGATTATCCTAGAAGCAAGCAAGCGCGAAGTGACTGGCAAACAGGTCAAACAATTACGCGCCAATGGAGTAATTCCCGGTACCCTTTACGGACCGACTTTTGAACCCATTTCCCTCCAGGTCAACGGGCTGGAACTGCGCTCCGTGCTGATCCAGGCCGGGGGGTCGCACCTGATCCAGTTGAGTATGGGCGGCGAAATGCATAATGCGCTCGTGCGCAGCGTCCAGCGCGATCCGATACGCGGCCATGTGCTGCATGTCGATTTTTATCGCGTGCGGATGGATGTGGCGATCCGTACCGAAATCCCGGTGATCACCATCGGCGATAAAGTCGCGCTCGAAAAAGCGGGCCTGATTCTGATCCACGAAATGGGCACTGTCGAGATCGAATGTTTGCCCGGTGATCTGCCTGCTGAAATTAGAATTGATGTGTCGGCCCTGCGTACCGCGGGTGACACGATCCTGGCCGCGCAGCTTCCTGCCTTTGAGGGCGTCACCTATCATGTGGACCCCGATGCAGTGGTGGTTTACGCAACCTCGGCCACGCAGCGCGAAGCAGAGGAAGAAGAAGCTCCTGCCAGCGTCGAACCCGAACTGATCCGCCGCCGCCCGACAGACGAAGAAGAAGAATAGTCTTCGGTATTTACAAGAACATGATAAGCGGGGACTCCGGTGGGAGTCCCCGCTTTTTTTGTTTTTTAGCCTCACCCCGCCAATTTTTACTCTATATCTGGCCGGAGCGTCTCGTCAATAAACGCCGGGTCGCTTTCGGGAGCGGCCTCAGTTTCAGATTCATCTTCTACGCGAGTTTCACGATCAACCGCCCGCGCGAAGATCAAAAATCCCGTATGCCCGACCACCTGATCATCCGGGCGGATGCGTTCGGGGATCGTCTTATAGGGGCGCAGGATCAATTCTTCGATTTCTAGCATGAACCAGGGACCGTCATAAAGCGGGCTGGTCAGGTCAATGATCTGGTTGACCGTCGGCACCAGCGCGCCGAAGAATCCCCCACCCCGCAGGGCCGCGCGCGCCTGCGGCAGATATTCCCAGGGGTCGCGCACATCCAAAAACAGCGCTTCGACGTCGCGTTCTTCAAACCCCTCGCTGATGTCGCGCAGATGGAAGGTGACCCGATCCTGCAAACCCAACTTTTTCAAATTTGATATGGCGCGTTTTTGCATATCCTCGCGGCGTTCATAACTATACACATGCCCACTTTCACCGACCAGCAGCGCTAAAAAGGTCGTCAGCCCACCGCTGCCCGTCCCGGCCTCGATCACACGCACACCGGGCCGGATGCCCAGTTTGAGCGCGATATAACCCAACTCTTTGGGAAAGATGATCTGCCCGTCGCGCTGCAAATGGCGAATCAGGTCGTCGGTGTGCGGCGGCAATATAAACATTTTGTGACCAGAATGGGTGCGCACCTGGGAACCATAGGGCACATCCACCAGTTCTTCATATTTGATCAGCCCCAGGTGGCATTCAAATTTTTGACCTTCGGCGACGGTGCGTATGAAGGTGCGGCGATCTTTGCCGACCAACATCACCACGTCACCATAGGCAATCGTTGTTCCATGAGAGAGCGGCACAGCCAGACTTCCTTTATGATTAGGGGCACAGCGCCCAATAGTTAGTGGACGCAGCTTGACACGCCCAGACGGTTGTATTATTAAAGATTAAAACCTGAAAGACAAGGGATCGAATCGGGCTGTCGTTACGACATATCATAATAGAACACCAACCCTCTGGCGCAGGCTGTAAAAGCGGTGTATAAAGAGCACTCGCTTAAATTAACAATTTGAACTACACTGTGATTTACAGTTGCACGGTATGCTTTTAATGCTAAACTAGAGCCAAATAGCGGCTGGTGTACTTTCCAGAATCATTCATGGAGAAGCCGGGAATGAAACGGATTCTTGTTGTAGATGACGAAATCGGTGCGTTGACTCTGATCGGGATCATGCTGGAGCGAGGTGGCTTTGAAGTCTTAAAAGCCAACAGTGCCGACCATGCATTGTCGGTGCTTGAGCTAGAAACCCC
Organism: Chloroflexota bacterium; assembly: GCA_016234525.1. Taxonomy (GTDB): domain Bacteria; phylum Chloroflexota; class Anaerolineae; order Aggregatilineales; family Aggregatilineaceae; genus JACRBK01. Next base: position 3,012 of record JACRBK010000387.1, on the reverse strand, counting down.
AGACCTGATCATTCTCGACGTGATGATGCCCGGCATGGATGGAATCGAACTCTGTCGCCTGCTGCGTGAACGTCCAGAGACAGCCGGGCTGCCGATCCTGATCTTGTCGGCACGCGGCGATGCCAAGAGTGTGATGAGTGGAATGGATGCTGGCGCGAGTGATTATTTGCCCAAACCCATTTTGCATCACGATCTGGTGTCCAAAGTGCGGCGGATGCTCAATCTCGATCCAGTAGCCGAGTAGACTAACTATTTTTTCGTTTGGCGAGGCTGATCAACGTGCCTGCCGGGATGCTCCCTGGTTGGCACGTTTTTTTTGGGCCGATCACGATTCGACTCTCAGCCTGCGTGCCATTAAAATAACGCACCGTACAGACCATAGGTATCGGGAGGATACAACGTGAAAACGCCTTTGTTGGTGATTTTGGCCGGGGGAGCAAGCTCGCGGCTGTGGCCTTTGGAAGAAAAATCGCTGATCAAATTTATGGGACGGCCCTTGTTATCGTGGCAGCTCGACAATTACGCGAGCCTGGGCCTGAACAATGCCATTATCATCGCCAACCCCGAAAACGAAGATATGATCTGGTCGGTGGTGGAAAACTCAGCGAATGTCCGGGCGCAAGTCCTGGTCCAACCAGAGCCAAAAGGCATGGGCAGCGCCCTGCTTGAACTGCAACCCTACCTGGATCAGCATGGTAACCAACCCATCTATATCACCCAGGTTCACGACCTGACCGATATTGTGCTGCACCAGCGCCTATTGACCGAATACCAGTCAGGGTATGCCCTGGCTTATCTAGCGGGCTACCGGGTGAGCGAATATTTCCCTGGCGGATATTTGGAAATCGACGCCTCCGGGCGGATTATGAGTGTTATCGAAAAGCCGGGCGCGGGCAACGAACCGAGCGATCTGGTGAGCATTGTGGCGCACATTCACGGCGACGCGGCGCTGCTGATCGAGGCGATCCGCGCCGAATATGCCAAACCCGCCACCACCGACGATCACTACGAACGCGCGATGGCAGCTTTGATGAAAGATCACGTTTTCCAGGTGGTCCCCTATGAGGGCGCGTGGCAGGCGATCAAATTCCCCTGGCATGTGCTGGATGTGTCTCAATCCATGCTCAACCAGATTCAAGGTCAAAACATTTCACCCGACGCCAAGATCGAAGAGGGTGTGGTGATCAAGGGGAATGTGGTGATCGAAGCGGGCGCGCGGCTGTTTCATGGCGCGACGGTCATTGGCCCGGCTTATATCGGCAAGGGCGCGATTATCGGTAACGGCGCGTTAGTACGCGAATCGATGATCGGGGATGGCGCGGTGGTCGGTTATGTCACCGAAGTGGCCCGCAGTTACATGGCGGATCGATCACACACCCATGCCGGGCAGGTGCTTGATTCCATCCTGGATGAAGATGTCAATTTCTCGGCGACCTGCACCACCGCCAACCTGCGCATCGACCAGGGGCCAGTATCCAGTTGGGTCAAAGGGCAGAAGATCAACACCGGGCGCAGCAAACTGGGCCTGATCGCGGGCAAACGTGCGTTTATCGGCGTGAATGTGATGACCATGCCCGGTGTAAAGATCGGGCGCGATGCTGAAATCGGCCCGACGACGATTGTACAAAAGGACATTCCCGACGGGATGCGCGTCTGGGTAGAACAAACTCTGGAAATGCGCGCCGTTAAAGAGGAAAAAGCATGATCCAACCCGGCATCTTCAAAAAATACGACATTCGCGGCAAAGTTGGCGATACGATCACCGAAGCAGGCGCGGCGCAGATCGGGCAGGCGTTCGGAACCTATCTGCAACGGCAGGGCGTGCGCGAAGTGATCGTCGGTCACGACAACCGCCACAGTTCACGCGGGCTGGCGGATGCCGCGATCCAGGGTTTGGTCCGGGCGGGCTGCATCGTCACCGACATTGGGATGGCGGCGACTCCAGTCGTCTACTGGGTCGCCGTTGTAGCGGGCGGCGCCGGGGCAATGATGATCACCGGCAGCCACCTCAAGCCAGAGATGAACGGCTTTAAACTCGCCATCGGCAAAGACAATCTATATGGGGACCAGATTCAATCCCTCTACGCAATGATCACTAGCGGCGATCTGGCGGTGGGCGAAGGTCACAGCGTGGTGGATCACCACGCGAATGAACATTACCTGACGATGGCTGAAAACAAACTCAGCCACGCCCGCCCGCTTAAGATCGTCGTGGACGCGGGAAACGGCATGGGCGGAATCTATGCTGTGCCGCTGTTGCAGGCGTTAGGCCACCACGTGATCCCGCTCTACTGTGAGCCGGACGGCCTGTACCCCAATCACCAACCCGATCCGCAAGATGAAGCCAATCTGCGCGACCTGATCGCCCTGGTGCGTGAGCAAAAAGCCGACCTCGGCTTAGCTTTCGACGGCGATTCGGATCGTGTGGGCGTAGTCGATGATCAGGGGCACGCGGTGCAGGCAGACCGGGTGTTAGTACTGCTGGCGCGCGATGTGCTCAGCCGCCATCCGGGAGCCACCGTGATCGCGGACGTGTTGAGCACCCAGGTGTTGTTTGACGAAGTCGCCAAAGCGGGCGGCAGGCCGCTGATCTGGATCAGCGGACATTCTATGATCAAAGCGAAAATGGCCCAGGAAGGCGCGCTGCTCGGCGGTGAAATGAGCGGGCATATTTTCATGGGTGATGATTATTACGGCTTCGATGATGGGATTTTTGTCGCGGGGCGAATCGTGCAAATTCTCACCCGGCAAAGTCAACCCCTCTCGGCGCTGATGGCGACGGTCCCCACCCTGTATGCCACGCCGGAATATCGCCCGCACTGCCCCGACGATCTGAAAACTCCGGTGATCCAGGCAGTGCATGATGCCCTCAAAGGTCGTTATGCGATCAACGATGTGGACGGCGTGCGGATCACGTTTGAGCGCGGATGGGGCTTGCTGCGCGCCTCAAATACCGAGCCGGTCCTCAGCCTGCGTTTTGAGGGCCAGACCGAAGCCGACGCGCTGGAATAT
>JACRBK010000386.1 GCA_016234525.1 Chloroflexota bacterium | reverse complement strand
TAGATGCCTTGTTCGATAGTTAGCCCGCAGAATTTTTAGGGACCGCGCTGCCGTAAGAATGCGATCAGCTTTTTGACCGGATAGGTAATGCTGCCTGGTCGTTCTGGTTGCAATGCAGGCGTAGTCTCTGATTCTGGCTCAGGCGCAGCAGTCATCGCCGGGAGGGGATCGGGCCTGGTGGGTTGTGTTTCCGCTTTAATGGGTGATGGGGTTACAGAAAGTCTGTCAGGTACCACGGGCATGGATACAGGAGGTGGTGCAGGCGTCAACGCAGGTTTAGATTGTCTGGTCGGCGAAATCACAGGCAGTGGGGCGGGGAGGTCCGAAAAAGATACATCGTCAGCCTGGGCAGGTTGAACAGGTTGGGCAGCCGGTTGGGGTGTCAGATGCGCGCGCAACGCGGCCAACGCCTCTCCTGTACCGATCCGCCGCAGTGCTGCCGCCGCCGTGCGACGTACCACCGGATGCGGATCATGGAGCGCTTCAGCCAGCGGATCGACAGCCCAGGTGGCTTGAATCTGGCCGAGAACCGCCGCTGCATTACGCCGTACTTCCCACGAGTCACGCCGCAAGGCTCCCAACAAAGTGACTACCGCCGGGGCGCTCTTGAGTTGGAGCAGCGCTTCGGCAGCCGCTAAACGAACACGAGCCGGAGATGATGCATTGTGAAACAAGATGATCAACGGCTCAACCGCTAATCGATCTCCCAACTCGCCCAGCGCTTTAACCGCGATGATGACGTTCTCTGGATGACGGCTTTTGAGCGACGCGATCAAACCATGAACATCGCGTCCTTTCACCAAACTCAAAACGTCAGTTTGATGATCAAGGACATGCAGCGCCGCTATAATGTTTTTGCGCACCAGATCATCCGGTTCGTTTTTGAGCGCCATTTTGAGCGCTGGAACGGCCTGGCTGGCGTTGATCATACGCAGCGCCACCGCCGCCCGTTTGCGAACCTCTGGGTCGGGAAAATATAGAGCAATCACCAATCCCTGCAAATCGCGCCGGGATTGAAGCTGCCATACATTAGGACGCGCATTTTCCACCATGATCAATCCCTGGTGATCATCTTCCTCAACTACTTCCATTATGACACAAATTCGAACAAAGAGAAAAAGCGGTAGGACCAACGTCCGCCTTCCTCGCAAAAGTTCAAATCATCCCTATAATTACAGTTTAACAGGCCCGCTGATATTTCAAAGGATGTGGCGCTTATGGACCCGGTGTTAGCGCTTGCCATTGTATCGCTTGGCGCATTCGCGATCACGCTGATTACGGCGATTTTTTATGTGTCGGCTGTGCGTAAACAGATTCTCGACCCTGTACCGCAAATTTCCGGCGGAATAGGTGAGGAACTGCGCGAGGAATTGGACGGGCAGCGGGCAGCGATTGAACGCCTTCATGAGTCATTGGTGCATCACACCGAGCAGCTTGCTTTGGCGGCGAACCGGGCTGCCCCTGGTGACATTCCCGCAGACCTGCGCGGGGTTATGAGCGCACAAACCGACACATCTTATACATTACTTCGCTTGATGCGAGAGCAGCGCGACCAATTCGCCGGGTTCGATGCGCGCCTGATCCGGCAGGATGAAAAGCTGGAACGCTTATCCAGCGCCTTTGACAGCCGCTTGAATGCGCCCGGTTACGAATCATTGACTTCCTTGATCCAGGCTCAGGCGGATAAACTGGTAACCATCGGCGCCCGGCTGGAACAATGGGGGGCGGAGGGTTTACGTCGTGACGAAAAACTCACCGAACATGCGCGTATTCTGGCCGAATTGGATCGTGAGTTGGCCGAACAGGCCCAGGCTGCCCAGATACTCGACTCAAAAGTCAGCGAACATACCACCATGCTGGTTACAGCGGCAACAGAGCGCCGCGAACAGACGGGGTTATTAGAGCGCCTGCTGCAACAAATCGGGCAGATGGCCCCCATCCTCAGCCGGGCCGCTGCTCCTACCCCACGCCCTGGGCAAGATCGCCTGACGGATATAAAGGGGATTGGGCCGGTCTATGCCAGCAAATTGTATGAAGCGGGAGTCCAGACTTTTCGCCAGCTTGCTGCGATGACCCCGGATGAGATCTACTTGCTGCTGAACGAACCGGCCTGGCGCGTGAAGGTTGTGAAAGCGCAAAGTTGGATTGAACAAGCCCAGATGTTTGCTGCTCAGCGGGAGAAAGTCGAGCAGATCAAATGAATGGAAGCGTGCGGCGGCGGATCGTTCGACGGCTGGACTTTTTTCTGGCAGCCCTGTTGATTACGTCTGGGCTGGCGGTAGTATTGTTCTGGGGACAATATGCTACCAGTGATGAAGATGATGAGACACCGGCGGCTTCTATTCTTACTGGCACATTTATGCCTAGTCGGACCCCTATTCCGTCGCTTACCCGGACCGCTGCGCCCTCTAATACTAATACGCCTTCGGCAACGTCTACAGTAACTTTTACGGCAACATCAACTGCGACACCGACCCATACCCTGACTCCCTGGCCGACTCCTTTGGTCGAACCGTTGGATCTGTCAGGCGTTTATGCCGGACAGGACATAGTGTTAAATGGGATGGCCCAGCCGGGCGATACGATCCAGGTCTATGACCAGGGAGAATTGATCGCCACGACCACCGCAGGCGAAGACGGTGGATGGACCGTCGAGCTTCCGGCAGGGTTAGACGAAGGATATCATGCGCTAGTTGTGGTCGCGGTTGCCACAGATGGGACAACCAGCAGCAGTGTGCCGGTTGGATTCCAGCTTCCTGATCCGCCTACCGCGACTTTTACGGCCTCGCCCACACTGACGGTTTCGCCTGCACCGACTCTATCACCGACGCCAACGGCGACTTTTACAGCCTCGCCAACGGCGACTTCTTCACCTATGCCGACATTTACTCCGAGTCCGCCGCCAACAAATACGGCATCGTTTACCCCCAGCCCAACCTGGACTCCTTCGGCCTCCCCAACTCTGACCCCTGTTCCGCCTACGGCTACGTTGACACGCACCGCAACCCAAACGCCACTGCCTGTGCTGCTTGCTGCAACAGCCATCGCCACTGAGACTCCTGTGCCATCTGCTACACCGACAAATACGGTCACGTCAACCATAACGCCGTCAGCCACATGGACCGCCAGCCCCGTTCCTCCCACAGCAACGCCCACCGCTTCTGAAACCCCTGTGCCGTCTGCGACGCCGACAAATACTGTCACATCGACCGTAACGCCGTCGGCTACCTGGACCGCCAGCCCGGTTCCGCCCGCCGCGATACCTACCCCGATTCCACCGCCGGAAAATAACAGCCCTTCTATTGATGCACCTGTATCGGGTGGGGTATATTCTCCCGGCGCGATTGCGGTCACTGGTTCGGCTCTGCCGGACGCAGTGGT
>JACRBK010000382.1 GCA_016234525.1 Chloroflexota bacterium | reverse complement strand
GCGCCCCACAACCGGAGCCAGATGGGCAGGATCATCTCCGTGCCGCGTGCGCTCGAAATATCACCCAGATCGATCACCTGTTTCCAGCCGAAATCCGTTTTGAGCAGAGCGCTCACCTTCGTTTTAGCGCCCGCATCATCGCCGCTGACAAATACATCATGATCACCCTCGGCTAACTGGCGAGGATTCACCATCAAACCAGCCGTCATGGTGTTCAACGTCTTGACGACCTTCAACTGGGGAAATGCCCGCTGAATCTGTTCGCCTAACGAATCCGTGTTGCATACGAATAGCGAGGGGGGCATCCCTTTTGAAAAGTCGAGCGGATTGGCAATATCGATCAAGATTTTTCCGTTAAGATGTGTCTCGCCCACCTGTTTGAGAACCTCAACGGATGCTGATCCATTGGTCGCATTCACCAGAATCTCGCCATAAGCAGCGGCCTGCGCAAAGGTGCCGAGTTTGACATGGGGGTGCTGCTCATACCACATGCTAAACGGGGGATTACCCATCCCATCGGGGCCGGTGCGCTTCAATGTTTTGGTCACATCGCGCGTACCGATCATCACATCATGGTTCATTTCGGACAGTTTGGCGCTGATAGCCTGTCCGACTGTGCCTGTACCGAGAACGCCGATCTTCATAGTGTGTCTCCTGTGTTAAGCCCCACTCATTCGCGTGGTGCGATACTAAGTTGTATCGACCTTTACAATTTTAGGGTTTCACACACACACCTACCAAATGTTCGGCCATGTTACGGGGAAGAAAACGTAGTGCCGCTGCATTAAGACGAAAGATCAGCGGGTGAAATGCAAAATAAGTCGGGTCTTGTACCTGGTACAGCCGATCCAGACGCAAGCCCGCGCCGCTGGCTAAGGCGGCGATCTGGCGGCGAGTGTTGGCGTGATAAACGACCGGGAAAGCGTCGACCTCCGCCCGCCCATAGATCAGCGGGACCAACCAGCCTTGCAGCGGCATCAGCGCCCGGTTGAGCAGCGCGGCAGGGCTGAGCGCGCCCGGTGTCAGAAAAATGAAACTCCCGCCGGGACGCAGCACGCGCGCCACTTCGTTGAACGTTTGCGCTGGGGTAGGCAGATGTTCCAGGACCCAACTCGACAGCGCCAAATCCACACTGGCCGCCGAGAGGGGAATCGCGTCGGCAGGGGCGGCGATACGTGGCAGATCGGGCAGGCGGTGTTCGATCAGTGATTGTAGATCAGGATCAAGCCCGATGGGATAATCCACTGCCGGGCCAAGCTGTTCGAGCGTGCCCCCGCGCCCGCAGCCTAAATCTAACACCCGCTGGCCGGGTTTCAACCGTTCGCGGATCAGCGCTTCGTAGAGGTGAGTTGCGGGTCGCCAGCCGGGATGCCGCGCCGCATAACGCGCGCGGTAGTCGTTTTGTTGGTCGAGCGAAAGCGGCATAATTTTTACCCTATACTCACTTTGCTGCCGTCGCGTGTCTTGGTGACAGTGATCTGCACCGGGAAAGCGTCGCGCAGGTCTTCGATATGCGTGATCACCAGGATCAGATCGAACTGATCCTGCACGGAATTGATCGCATCGACCAACCGCTGCCGCCCATCTTCGTCTTGAGTGCCGAATCCTTCATCCAAAAACAGGGTGCGAAGCTGCGCGCCCGCTCGCCGCGCTAAAAGCTGGCTGAGCGCGACCCGGATCGCAAAATTAACGCGGAACGCCTCGCCGCCCGAATAGGAGTCATAACTGCGGGTGCCCAGTTCGTCGCTGATCAAAATGTCAAGTGTTTCGGCGACCCCGCCGGTTTTGAGATCGCGCTGCGTATCGAGTCGGACGTGCATTCGCCCATCGGTCATACGCGCCAGCAGATGATTAGCGATCTCCTCCAGTTCAGGGATCGCCGCCTCAATGATCATGGCAGGCACACCATTTTTGCCAAATGCCGAGCGTAAATCCTCATAGATCGCTTTTTCGGCGCTGAGTTCCATCTGGCGCTGGTGCAGTTCGGCTTTTCGCTGGCGGGCATGTTCGAGCGCATCGAGCGCTTGTTTGGCGCGCATTTCTTGTTCCTGGGCGCGGCGTTCAGCAGTGCGGCGCTGGCGAAGTTCTTCCTCGCGGCGGCGGGCTTCTTCGACACGTTCTTGTAACGCTTCTATCTCGGCCTGGGCAGCGGCGGCTTCTTGTTGTTCTTCGGCCAACACTTTTGACCAGCGCTCGCGGCGAGCCTCGGCGTTTTGCAGCAGCGCTTCGACCTCTGGAATCTGCTGTAAGGCCGTTTCGAGATCACGCTGGCGGCGTTCGTACTCGCTGTATTGGGCTAAGGTTTCCTGGACGAGCCGGTGTTCGCCGGAATCATATCCCAGCGAGTCGATCTCGTCCTGGATCGTGTCCCGCTGGGTGCGGAGTTCGTGAGCATAGTCGCCGGAGGAAAGGAGATTTTCGACGGCACGCAGTTCCACCTGTTCCGCGTGCAGGGTTTCGAGCGCCGCTTGAGCCGCCTCCACATTGGCACCCAACAGCGCGGCGCGATCTCGCAGAGCGGGTAGGCGGCGCAGTTCGATCTCGATCTGCTCGGTTTCTTCGCGGTGAGCGGTGAGCAGTTCCCCGATTTCGTCACGGCGGGCCTGATTGGCATCATAGGTCACGCGGCGCTGTGAGCCATCGGCCTGTAATTCGGCCAGCAGGGTTTGTTTTTGTTCGTCGTCGAGGGGTTGGCCGCACAACGGGCAAATAGCCTGTGCCTGTTCCAACTGATCCAGGCGTGACCGGAGCGTTTTCATCTCGGCAAACAGGGCATGATTCGCGGCTTTGAGGGCGGCTTGTTCTTCGCTGTAACTGCCTATCGCCTCACGTAGAGATTCCCGGCGCGCTTCGGCAGATTCGAGCCGTTCGACTTCGGCCTGCACATCGACCAGTTCGGCGCGCAGAGTGTCGAGATCGGCGGCAGTGCGCTGGGCGGTCGCGATCCGGTCCTGGTGGACCCGCGCCTGCCCTTCGAGTTCCGCCTGCCGGGTGCGCAGTGCGCTGTCTACTTCGGTCAGACGATCTTTGATCAGGCTGACCGTTTGCAGTTTTTGGCCGAGTTCCTGATCGGTCTCGCGCGCGGCCTGAAGCTGTGCATATCCGGCCTGGATCGTCTCTTGATCGGCGGCCAGCCCGTCCAGGCGCGCCAACTGCTGCTGGTGACGCGCCATCTCGGTGTCGATCTCGACCAGATCGGCCTCGCGCTGCCGGATACGGTGTTCGGCCTGAGCCAGATGAGCCCGCGCCGTGTCCATTTGTTCTTGCGCCCCGGCGACCTCGTTATAACGCACTTCGGCTTCCAGGCGCACCCGCTCGGCTTCCAGGCTGGCGGCCTGCGCGATTTCCAGATCGCGGCGTAGTGTCGGCTCTTGGGCTTCGTGGCGGGTGATCTCGTCTAACTGGATCGAGATCACATTCAGGTTATGATCAATCCGTTTGAGTTCGGTTTTGGCTCGTTCTTCATAGACGCGCCACTGTTCCAGGCCCATGATCTCAGCGAGGATTTTTTTACGGTCTCCGGCGGTTTTAACGGTGAAAGCATCGGCGCGGCCCTGCTGCAAAAAGGCCGAGTTGACAAAGGTGTCATAATCCAGCCGCAGCAGTTCGACGATCTTTTGCTGCGTCTCGCGCAGCGCGGGTGCGGGGATCGGCTGCCAATGCGAGCGTTCCTCATCCCACACAAACAGGTCTAACGTGCTGCGACCCGGCGCGCGCGACGTTTTGCCTTTTTGACGTTTGCGCACCACCCGATAGCGGTCTTCGCCCTGCAAGAAATCTAACTGGACCACCATATCTACCTGCCCCTGGTGGATCAAATCATCATCGCTGTGCAGGCGCGCTTTGCCCCACAGCGCCCAGGTGATCGCATCCAGCAGTGACGATTTGCCCGCGCCGTTAGGGCCGGTCAAACAGGCCAGGTGCAGGCCCTCAAAAATGATCGGGTCAGGTTGGCGGTACGCCAGAAAGTTGCGCAGTTCGAGCCGGGTGGGGAGCATTTATAATCCTGCTTTCGCTATGGCCTCTAACAATTTGTCGTGCAGATGCCCGTTGGTCATCAAAACGCCCCGGTTGTTTTCCAGGTGTCTGCCGGTAGACCAGTCCAGCGGTTGGCCGAATACATCGCTGATACGCCCGCCTGCTTCTTTCACAATGGCATATCCGGCAGCTTGATCCCACACTTTTTCACGGAAGCCCGGTTCGGGGACTACGCGCAGATAGGTGTCTCCGATCCCGGCGGCGAGCATGGCGTGTTTATCCTGGCTGTCAAGCGCGCGCGCTGGCGCATCCGATCCACGCCCTAAGACCTCGGCTACCCGGTTGAAAAAACTCAGGTCGGTATGGCCGGATTCGTAACTGGTGAGCAGGATCGCCCGGCGCGGATCGCTGATCTCCGAGACTTCAATCGGGTGGGGTGGCCCGCCTGCCAGTGGTTCCATAAACGCGCCCCTGCCTGACAGCGCATAAGTCAGCGCGCCGGGATCGTCGTGGGATTCTTCCGAATCGCTGTAAAACCCTGGGCTGGCAAGCACGCCTAACACCGGCTCTCCGTCGACCAACAGACCGATAGCGACGCAGTAATGACGCAGCCCTAAAAAGCCTTTGGTCCCATCAATGGGGTCGATGATCCAGGTGCGCTCGGCCTGTGTCTGTTTGCCGAAATCCAACCAGGCGCACACCTGCTCCTCGAACACATAACCGCCCAACGCATCGGTCACAAAACGCTGCACCAATGAGCGCTGTTTGTCGTTGAGCAGCAGCATAAACTCTTCTGACCGTTCTTCAGACAGCACCGCATCATCAGAGAAATTTTCAGCCAGCGCGTGGCCGATGATCGCCTGAGACGCATAATCGGCAATCGTGACCGGCTCGCGCCCGCTCTTTTCGGCAGGGTTGACCAGTTCGGCCTGGATCGTCTGGCAGATGCCCGCCGCCATGCGAGCAATCGTCTTGGCGGTTTCGAGTTCTTTCGTTAAGTCCACGTTCCGTTTTGCTCCGCGAGTAGATAGATTCCGAGCGTAATTGTAACGCGGTTACAGCCGAAAAACAGGTATAGCGGGCTTAGAGATTTTAGAAGATTTTTATAATCATTTTTCTCTTTGTTGAACTATAATCAACTCTGTAACCAGTCTTGACGGAGGGTGAAGACATGCCGGGTAGTTATGCAGTGCAATGCAACAATTGTGGTGGTGTTACAACCATTCAGGAAAATGACGAG
>JACRBK010000390.1 GCA_016234525.1 Chloroflexota bacterium | reverse complement strand
CGGTGATATTGCCCGCTGTGCCAGGTATATCCCGCAGGCGCAGTTGATCGCACGTCGGACAAATATAGGCGCTGGGGCCAGAGGTTGGGGTATAGGAAGGAAAAAGGACCGGCGTAAAGGTTGCAGGTGGCCCAAATGTCACCGCCGGGCCAGCCGTCGAAGTTGGCAGAGGAGTCACGCTGGCGATACTGGTGATGGTCGGCGCAAGGGTCACGGTAGCGATACTAGTGATAGTCGGTGCAACCGTCGGCACAAAGTCCATGGGCGTAAAGGAGGGCGGCGGGGCGGCTGTCGTTGGCACAGCCGTTACACCAGCCACAACAGTAAACGTGCTCTGTGGTAAAACGATAGTTGGTTCAATTATTGCCTGCGCCGGGATAGTCGCAGAGGGTAACACCGGGGTCAGGGTAGGGGGGGCGGGCGGTATCGTATATGTTGCAGTTGGCGGTTCCGCTGTTGGGATGGGCTGCGACAAGGTCGCTGTGACGACGCGCGCCGTTGCCCACGCTATCGGAGAGCCTAATGTTGGCCTTTGCGATTCTTGATCGTCGTCCGGGCTAAAATTACACCCACTCAAAATCGGTAACAAAAGCAACATAATCGCTGCAACATAATTACGATAATGTATCATCTCAGCTATTTAGTCCCATACTCTCGGCAGCAATTTCGACAATATCTTTGACCACCGGGCCACCCAGACCCAATTCATCCTGGCTGGCATCCGTGAACATCCGTATACAGAATGGGCAGCCTACCGCCAGGGTTGCCGTCCCGGTTGACTTGGCTTCGATATAACGGGTTAAGTTCACCCGCCCGGTGCCATGTTCTTCTTCTTTCCAAAACTGCCCGCCGCCCGCCCCACAACAAAGCGAGTTTTTGCGAGAGCGCGGCATTTCCGTAATCGCTGCACCAGAAGCGCCCAACACATCACGGGGGGAATCATATTCGCCATTATGACGACCCAGATAACACGGATCGTGGAAAGTTACATCATGTTTGATCGGGGTCGTGAACTTCAGGCGGCCATTCTTGATCAATTCATTGATAAAGGTGGTATGATGCACCACATTATAGTTACCGCCGAACTGCGGATACTCTTTGCCGATGGTATGGAAGCAGTGCGGGCAGGTAACCAAAATACGCGGCGGTTTAACTTCGTTCAGCGTTTCGATATTGGCTTTTGCCATTTCATAAAACAGGTATTCGTTCCCTGCGCGGCGCGCTGTATCGCCTGTGCAGCTTTCACGTTCTCCCAACACGGCAAATTTTACACCTGCCGCCTGTAACACCTGCACCAGGGTGCGCGCTATTTTTTGGGCACGCGGCTCAAAACTGCCTGCGCAGCCTACCCAGTACAATACTTCGTAATCAGCAGTCTCTTCGACGGTAGGCACGTTCAAACCTTCGGCCCATTTCATGCGGCTGTCGCCCATCTGCCAGGGATTACCCGCGTTCTCCATGCCTCGGAACGCGCCCTGTAACTCGGCTGGCATATCGCCTTGAGTGAGAACGAGGTCGCGCCGAATATCGATGATGTCGAACATCGGCTCATTGCCGACGGGGCATATTTCAACACACGCGCCACACGCTGTACAGGCCCAGACTGCTGAAGGGGTGATCGCAAAATCGAGCAGCGGGGTTGGCGATTCCGCCCCGGATGCCAACAGGGTCATGTTTTGGCGGATTTCGTAACGTTTGTTGATTTCCAGCGCAGAGGGAGAAAGCTCTTTGCCAGTGAGATAGGCGGGACAGACATCCTGACAGCGATTACACATGATACAGGCAAAGGGATCAAATAACTGCTTTTTCGTCAGATGTTCCAGCCGGGCCGCCCCAAACTGTTCGCGTTCTTCGTCTTCGAAATTGAGCGGTTCTAAAGCTCCTAACGAGGTACGGGGCGGGCGCGAAAAATAGTTCAATGGCCCCATAAACAGGTGCATGTGTTTGGTGTAAGGGAAGTAAGGGATAAAAGCCAGGATCGTGCCCAGGGCCAACCACCACATCAGATGTTCGCCCAGTTCGATCCCATCATGACTCATGCCGTCCCAAAGTCCAGCCACAGCATTAGCAAACGGCTGCCACTGATCCCCCTCTTTGAGAGAGGCGATCCAAAAAGTTTCTCCCAGAAAACGCCCGCCGACATGCGTCAGCAGAAACGCCCCTACGATCAGGGAATCGCGTTTGAGACCGCTCAGCACTTTAGGATGGAGTTTGATATTCTCGTTAAACGCGAGAGCGGGAGATCGAGCGACAAAACGCCTGATCAAAAAATAGATCATCCCTACAATAATCGAAACGCTCAGTACATCGCCTACCAAACGATAGAGATCGCCGATAAGCGCCGTGCCAAGAAACTGAAGATCGAAATAACCCTCGATCACGTCTCCCACATTCACCAGAAGATAGAACAAAAAGCCCCACACAATAAAACCATGCATCAGGCTGGAAACAAATCGCGTGCGAAAAACAGTGCGCTGTGACACCGCAACTTCAAACGCTCGCCAAATGCGCAGGGGTAATTTGTCAAAATGGAGTTTGCCCTCGCCCCGTCCGATCACGCGGATGGCGCGTTGGAAAAGGCGCTGAGCCAGATAGAGTGAACCTGCGGCAAGCAGGAAAAACAGCAGCTTTTCAATCGTGGTAAGCATCTAAGGTTCCTCAAAGTATCACTAAACTAAAACCAGTTTTTATTTCTTAGGTGGGGGGGAATCTGAGTCTCCTAAAATACGTTGGCGCATCTTGGTAGCCAGATAAGTCTGAAGCCAGACTAACAACTGGTCATTGACCATAGGCGGGATGGAAAGCGCGATAAGGTGCATTTGCTCGGTCAGGGTGAGACAGGCGCACAGGCGATCTTCCAACGAAGTTTCTTGCAGGATATTTTCGATATACTGGCGCAGAACGACTTCGGGAAGGGTTTCTAAAGCGTCGTGAACGGCTTCATGCTCACTGTGGGCTAAACTATGCGTAATTTGAAGCAGGATCGACACGACCATATTGGCGCTGATCAACATGCTGAGCGGAATGGACTGCTCTAACAGCAGGGAAATATCCGTTAGCAAATCAAGCAGATCTTCTATATCCATGCCGGTCTCGGTGAGCAGCCGGATGGGGATCAGCGCTTCGTCAGGCGCAAGTTCCCATGACTCACCAGTCGGTGGAACAAAAACGTTCACCAGTTCGACAAACTCTGCCGCCCAATCCAATAACTGATCAATGTCTTGTAAGGTCGCCTCAAAATTCTGTGCGTCAAGATCGTCGTCAAACTCGAAATCCATGTCGTCTTGATCACCCAGATCGCCAATATTGTAGCCGGGCCGTGATTCAGCGATGACAATTTCCGGCCAACTATCGGTGGCGCGTGATCGTAAGCGCAGCAGTTGGTCCAACAAGACCCGGACCGCAAAACCGGCTCCAAAAATACTGATGTCGTAATGTGAGGCAGGGTTAAGCCAGGCCCACCAATTCACCTCTTTGGCGCGCGGTATTTTGATGCGCGGATCGCCAAAAAAATAGAAGCCCAACCGCTGAATGGCGAGCTGCTGCCAGACCCAAACCCGGCGTTCTAAGACTTCATCCCAGAGGCGATCGGAAGGCACAACATCATCAAGAGACAAAATGCCATGTTCAGGCGAAATCACAAGAATGTAGGTAAATTGTTGATCCTGCGCGTCAATACACGCCTGCTGAAATTCGTTGCCACCATAAAAATCACGGGGCAAGCGCGGCTGAGTGGCGTGAATCTCGCTGGCGACAATCAACGCCACCTTTTCCTGTACTTTTTTGGCTCGCCGTTCGAACAAAACATCGGCGGCGGGATCAAGCGACAGCCGGTAAACATGCCACCGCTGGCGACCTTTACCGCGTATAATCGT
>JACRBK010000389.1 GCA_016234525.1 Chloroflexota bacterium | reverse complement strand
GGGCAGGGCTTGCCGTGCCCAGGGCGCAGCAAGCCGCGCCCCTACAAGACCCGGTCGGCTGCGGTCCCCTCTCCAACTTGGTTGGAGAGGGGGTAGGGGGTGAGGCCGAGTAGGTATGAAAGAGGGTGGGTTACCCCGCCGCCGCAGGCTCAAGCCCTGCGGCTAGAGAAATAATCTGGAAGCGCACTAAAGGCGCTGAAAACCAGACACTCTCCAGCCCCTTCAGTGGGCTTTCCCGCTCTTTGGATAGCCGGGCCGCTTGAGCGCCCGGCGACGGCTACAAAACCTGCTCGGACTAACCAGTAGGGGGTGAGGTCGCCCTTGCTTTTGGCTGATTGCTGATGGCTGACGGCTGAACGCTGCGCTTTACTCCCGGCGGCTGAGCGGCGTGGGCAGGCCGTCGATGCTGATCCAGTTCTTTTCGCGCTGATAAGTGACCAGATCCGCTTCCCCTTTTTGTTCGGCCCACCGGGGGAGTGCATCGCGTTCGCCCTGATAATCGTAGAGCGGCACGCCAAAACCACACGAGGTTTGAACCCTATCGATGTCTGCGACGACGATCTGACGGATGCCCGTATAAAACGGAAAGTGGCTGATCAGGTCATCCCACTGGGTGTTTCCTGGCAATACGACGCGCCCCTGCCCGTACAGGCGCAGAATCATCGGCGCATCGTTGAGCGCGCAGAACATCAACGTGATCCGGCTGTTTTCCAGCAAATGCGCCGAAGTTTCGTTTCCGCTGCCGACTAAATCCAGGTAGGCGACCTGGTTTTCGGACAGAATGCGAAAGCAGTCCAACCCTTTGGGAGATAGATTGATATGTCCTTCATCACTAAGCGGTGCCGTCGCGACAAAAAAGAGATGCTGGCTGCGGATAAACGCCTGGAGTTTTTCGGTGATGACTTCGAAGACTTTTCCCATACGCTGGCTCCTATGGTTCGATGAAGGGGAATAGTGGCCGATCCAAACATTAATACCTAGGAACACCACACCGCGCCTCCACGCAAACCCGGTCGAATGCGGTCCCCTCTCCAACTTGGTTGGAGAGGGGGTAGGGGGTGAGGTCGATTCTAAAACCGGGCGCGGCAAGCAGCGCCCCTACACTGACCGCTGCTTTTTACGGCCAGGGTTCCATCCAATATTGGCCGTAAACACCTTCCGCCATCCAGCCTTCTAAGCGCGGCGTGCGGATCAGCCAGTAGCGATAATTGCTCGCAGAGTCGCACACCGGGCCGCTGATCACGGTAAAGGTTCCGCCCGACTGCACCTCGCCGAGCCGTGAGGAGGTCTTGTTGGGCTGCGCGCGAACGTTGTTCGGGGTGGACGGGTTGAGCGTCACACGCCCGTTATCGCCAGGGATCATACGCGGGGATGGGGCGCCGCCGCAATCCAGCGAGCCGACTTCAAACGGCTCGATCCAATAGGTTCCACCCTGGCCTTCGCCGATCCAGCCGGTCCAACGACCATTGGTATCGTAAACGTCAATCTGCCACCATAAGACGCTGTCGGCACACTGCGGCCCGGCGAGGATATTGAAGGTCTGCCCGGCCTCAATCGAACGCAGCACGGACGCGCTCAAGCCTGGGGTCTGGCGCACGCGCGTGGGTGACGGCGGCAGCAGAGTCGTCCGCCCGCCGCTTCCTATGGTCATCCGAGCAGGCAGCGCCCCCGGACAGTAACTCGGCGGCGTGGCGGTGGATGACGGCCAGGGGGTAGCAGTACGGGTCGGCGGGACCGGCGTATAGGTCGGTGACGGCGGAATCGTGGCGGTAAATGTGGCGGTGAAGCTGGGTGTTACCGTCGGAGTGGGCGTTTTGGTCCAGGCCGCCGCCGTGCCGGTCAGGGCCGATACGACTGTCGCTTCAATATCTGGCGTGGGCGTATCGGTCCAACCTTGAGCGGTTTCGGTCAACCGGATCGACAACAGCGCCTCGGCTGACGCCTGCACATTAGGCGTATTGGTGGCGGTCAGCGTGATCGTCGGAATGGCGGTCTCGGTCGGCTCTGGCGTGTACGTCGTGGTGGAGGTGGTGGTCAGCGTGATCGTTGGCTCTGGCGTATCCGTCGCCGGGGCCTGGGTCGGGATCACCACCTGAATTGCTCCCCCTGCCTCGGCGGTTTGGCTCGCTTGCATGTCCAGATCAGCGGTCGCGGTAGGCTGCGGCGTTTCTGTTTTGGGCTGAACGATCACAATCGCGGATTGAGTCGTGGGAACCTGTGTGACATCCGCGCTCACTCCGGCGGCAGTCGCCGTATTTTGATCTTTTTTGTCATCACCGCCCGACATCATCAGCACGATTCCGACGGCGGCCAGCAGCACGATCGCAGCCAAAATCCCGCCAACTAACAACCCGCGTCCCCCGGCGCGCTGCTGGGGAATCTCTGCGGCTGTCGTTGATCGCGCGACCGTTGAACTGCGCTGCGGTCCCGGAGCCACCGGGTAAGCCGGGCTGGATGCGAATGTCTCTGCTGCACGCGAGGGGCGTGATGCTGTTCCACCGGCAGGCGTGCCGGACGGCATGACCTGTTTAGGCGGTGTGGCGGCTACAAGCTGCGCGGCTGTCGCGCGCGGCAGTTTTTGGGTAATCGCATCTGGCGGCATGGTCATCACGGCGCGGTTAAAATCATCGGCAAACTGCTTAGCCGAAGCATAACGGTCGCTGGGGTTCTTTTCCATGGCGCGCAGCACCACATGTTCGAGCGGTTCGGGCAGGTTAGGATTGATCACACGCAGCGACGGCGGCGGCGAGTCGAAGTGTTTGTACATCATGGCATAGGGGGTGTCTGCCTGGAAGGGCAGCGCCCCTAACAACATTTCATAAGTGATGATGCCCAGGGCATAAATATCGGTGCGCCCGTCTACCGCTTCGCTGCGCCACTGTTCCGGGGCCATATACGACGGCGTGCCCATCACCGCGCCGGTCGAGGTGAGACTGCTGCTGCCGGTCCCGGCGATCATTTTGGCGATGCCGAAATCAGTCAGGTAGCAGTTATCCTGTTCATCGAGCAGCACGTTATTCGGCTTGAGATCGCGGTGGACGACGCCGTGTTGGTGGGCGTATTCCAACGCCGCTGCGATCTGCCCTAAAAACTGGTTCGCCTGCCGGAGTGTCAGGGTGGTTTCCTGCATCCGTTCGTTCAGCGCGCCCGCATCAACCAGGCGCATGACCAGATAAACAAAGGGGCCGCTGCGCCCAAAGTCGATCACGGGCAGAATATGCGGATGCTGCAATCTGGCGATCACCCGCGCCTCACGTTCAAAACGGGCGGTAAATTCCGCGTTGCCGCTCAGCTCTCCCGCCATGATCTTCACCGCCACTTCGCGGTCCATCGATTCCTGGCGGGCGCGGTAGACACTCGCCATGCCCCCTTTGCCGAGCAACGCGCCGAGTTTATATTGACCTAAGGTCTGGCCGGTTAAGTCTGCCATAATGCCTGCTGATCTCCCAAACGAAAACCTGCGCTGCTAAAAGCATATCGCTTGCGCGGTTGTGAGGCAAGTCGGGATCGGATGTCCTGGCAAAAACACCAGCCCATAAGCATAAGAAAAATGCCCCAAAAACCCAATATGGAAGCAGGGGTTGAACCTGTTTCGCGTAGAATAAATTTATTTTTATAATCAAAACATCAGAAATTATTTATAATCAGAGTTATTGCAGGTTATGGAGGAAAAAATGAGTCTCGTCGATCAGAATAAAGACCTTATACAACGCTATACGGCTGCGATCTGGCAGGGTCAGAGTGTTGAGGCGACATTCTGTGCTGCAAACATTGTGACCCACAATCTCGCCTCGGCGAGCGGCGTTCCGAACCTGGAACAGACCGCCGCCTATTTCCGTGCCGCGCTGCCAGACCTCAGCCTGCACCAGACCATGGTGTTCGGTCAGGGGGATCGTGTGATGCAGCATTATACCGTGAAGGGTACCCACAGCGGCGCGCCCCTGTTCAACTTCCCGGCCTCCGGGCGCGAACTGACTCTGACGGGCCAAAATATCTTCCGTATCGCGGACGGCAAGATCGTCGAGCGATGGAGCATCATCGACGCTGCCGATACCTTTCAACAGTTGAGCGCAGCCGGAGGCCAATCATGAACGAAAACGAGATCAAACTTGCCTATCGTTCCCACGACGAAGGCATGATTGAAGGCAAACTAGAAGTCATCGACGAGATTTATGGTGAGGACTTCGAAAATTATTCGAGCGGCTTGCCGGAGTTTCTGCGTCATGGTCGCAGCGCGATCTACCAGCACTACACCTTCCTGCGCAGCGCCTTTAGCGATATCGAGATAGAGACCCATCAGCAGATTGTCGAAGACGACCTGATCGGATTGCACTGGACATGGAAAGCGCGGCATACCGGGGACTTTCTCGGCATTCCCGCGACGGGTGTCCAGGTGCAGATCGAAGGCTTCGAAGTGATTCAGGTTCGAGACGGCATGATTCGCGCCGCCTGGATCATTCAGGACAACGTGAGTATGATGGCGCAGTTGCAGGCCGCAGCGTTGAAACAGGCGTAACCGCCCGTGACCAGGGGTGGAGTAGAGCGTTTGATCGTGCGTCTACCTCATCCCTGGAAAAGTCGCTTGTGCGGTTGTGAGGCAAGTCGGGATCGGTTATACTGGTGAAAACATCAATCAGGTAACTAGGGTTCCGCCGCTAAAATCAATCTCCATCCGTAAATTCTTGGGCGCGGCAAGCAGCGCCCCTACGAGAACGAATTTACGCGGGTCT
>JACRBK010000016.1 GCA_016234525.1 Chloroflexota bacterium | reverse complement strand
GTATCAGGTATTGGATCAGGGCAGCCGCGCCGGGAACTATTTGGAAGCCTCTGCCTCGTGTATGATCGTTTATGCCCTGGCTAAAGGCGTGCGCACGGGCAGTTTGAGTCCTGATAAATTGGACAGCGCGTGCCGGGGTTATCGGGGGATCCTCGAACACTTCATCGAAATAGACGACCAGGGCCGCGTCAACGTGAACAAGATATGCGGCGTCGCCGGGCTGGGCGGAAATCCATACCGCGACGGCTCGTATGAGTATTATATCGGCGAAAAAGTGGTCACGAACGATGACAAAGGGGTGGGCGCGTTTATCCTGGCGAGCAGCGAGATCGAGCGCCTACCGGCTTGAGCGTATAAACACCGTGTACGTTTCGCCTGCGGAGAGCGCCGCGCTGCTTCGTTCGCAGGTTCGCCGCAGGCAGTTCTACGGCTTACGATGGTTATGATCGGGTGCGGCGCTGCCGCCTGACCCACAGGCCCGCGGGAACAATGACGATGGCAGGCCCGGTAGAACAGAATTGAAGCATCCATATCACGAGACCTTCCGGGGAGCGCAAACCTCCGTTATAGGTGAACATGCA
Organism: Chloroflexota bacterium; assembly: GCA_016234525.1. Taxonomy (GTDB): domain Bacteria; phylum Chloroflexota; class Anaerolineae; order Aggregatilineales; family Aggregatilineaceae; genus JACRBK01. Next base: position 4,095 of record JACRBK010000016.1, on the reverse strand, counting down.
GGCAAGAAGGCTGACCATATCCGAGTAATTTTCCATGCAGTATTCTAACCCTATGTCTTCGTTTTGTGGCTCAGGAGCACTGCCGGCGGTTTCATTGATGGGTTGTTCCGGCTCGCCACCATTGCGCGTAATGCATTCGGAAAGGCTGAAACTCTTCGATCCAGAGGCGGGCGCAAGGTTGCCGTTGCTGCCAAACACGGTGATAATGTCGCCGCTGCGGTTGATGGTCATGCCGTTTCCGGCATCCAGGGTCCCGCCGTCCGCCAGGTTGACCAGTTGAATCAACGGCACGGGGAACATGGCCGAGGTGGGTACGGATCGCCAGATTTCCACCTGGTCATATTTGCACCAGATCGAATAGTACTCGTCCATAGAGGGATTCAAACGTTCATCGGTGTAACCATCCCAGGGATCCCCTACCGGCCCCTCCCCGGCGCTGCACGGCTGCGCAGAAGAATTTGCGGAGGTCGTCCCGACCCGGATGTAAACGAACACCGAGGTTCCGGCAGCCTGAGAGGGAGAAAGCGTGATGGTGACCGTGTGCTGTCCGGTAACGCCCGGACCAGAGGCAGAACCGACCTGCGTATCGTCCGGCCTATATGCGCCGAGTTGGGCAACTTCTTCCGCCGCGCCCCCGGTGACGGTGTAGGTCACGACGACTGAGTCGCAGTTGACCTGTTGGGAGTTGATGGTAACACCGTCAGCAGCGTTCACCGGGGCGATGGTTAGGAACGTGATCACGACAAGGAATACTGCGACCAACCGGAAAAACCACGTTATGCTAGTACGCATGATGGCTCCCTCATGATAACTTAATCAGGGGCAAGACAGCCCAGGGACGAGCCGTACTCCCTTATTTTATTAAATAAAGACTATAATAATTTTTACTTTCATTGCCCACTTTCAACAGCTTTTTTTCGAGTCATTTTGCACTGAAAGTGAAATGGGGATCTAGTACCAGACGCCGCCCAATCGGATTCCCAATATTTCCTTCTTGACATTATTATACATACGCGCTAGTATGTATAATAATGGAGAGTAAATGATGCGCCGGACCAAAGAAGAGGCCGCTGTCACCCGCGAAAAACTGATCCGGGCCGCCCTGAGAGCCTTCAGCGAAAAAGGCTATGGGGGCACCCGGCTCGAAGAAATCGCGGAGTTGGCAGGGCTGACACGCGGCGCGATTTATCACCATTTTGGCAGCAAAAGCGAATTGTATATGGCTGTTTTCGAAACCTGGAATCTTCTTGATCCGGTGATCGAACAGGCGGTGGCAGAAGGCGGAAACTGGCTGGAAAAGTTCCGCCGCGTCATCTGCCGCAGCCTGGAATTGGTGGAAAGCAACCCCGATTTTCAAGCCATGTTGGAATTATCTTTTCAAAAACCAGAAGTGCCGGAGGCTGATCGGGAATGGTTTGTTAAGGGCCTGGAGATGAAACAGGCGGAAGTCAATAAAGCGCTGGATGATGTTGCTGCTTTTTTCCGCCTGGGCATGGCCGAAGACCACTTACGCGACGGCATCGATCCTGAGGTTGCCGCGCAGGCCTATATGGGGTTTTTTAACGGTCTGGCCTCGGTCTGGTTGATCACGAAAGAGCGTTTTTCGTTAAAACAGAATGCAGCAGCTCTGGCGGATATTTTTATCCAGGGCATTATGAAATAGATTTTCATTTCCCTGGTGGGGAAATTCTTAAAAAGCAGAAACCGCTGCAAATTTTTTTCGTAAACATACATACATGCAAGCATGTATTTAAAATCACAGGAGATAACATGATCGAAACCCGGCAGCTCTGCAAGACTTTCAAAGCGGGCAAACAGAACGTCGAAGCCGTGCGCGGCGTCAATATGACCGTGCAAAAAGGCGAAATCTTCGGCTTTTTAGGACCCAATGGCGCAGGCAAAACCACCACGATGCGAATGCTTTCTACGCTGCTCCAACCGAGCGGCGGCGAAGCAACCGTCGCCGGTTATGACCTTCGCCGCGACCCGGCCCAGGTACGCCAGAAAATCGGTTATGTGGCGCAGGGCGGCGGCAGCGAACCCAGCATGACCGGGCGCGAAAATCTCGTGCTGCAAGGCCGCCTATTTTTTATGCCCGCCGCCGACGCACGACAGCGCGCCAGCGAGTTGATCACCGCGCTCGAAATGGACACCTTCGCGGACCGGATCGTTAAGACCTATTCTGGCGGGCAGCGGCGGCGCATGGATCTGGCGTTGGGCATGGTTCACCGGCCCGCCCTGCTGTTTCTCGATGAGCCGACCACCGCCCTGGACCCCCAAAGCCGCCTGCACTTGTGGGAAGAAGTGCGCCGCCTGCGTCAAAGTGGTACGACCGTTTTTCTCACCACCCATTATCTCGACGAAGCCGACGCATTGTGCGACCGGCTGGCGATTATGGATCACGGACAGATCGTCGCCGAAGGCACCCCGGCAGAACTCAAGCGCCAGGTCGCGGGCGACGTGATCACACTCGGCCTGGCAGTTGAGATGCTGCCTCAGGGGGAAAATCTGCTGCACGGCCAATCGTTCGTGCGCGAGATTCACACACGTACCGACAGCTTGCAGGTCTATGTCGAGCGCGGTGAAGAAGTGCTGCCGGTCATCCTGCGGCTGTTGGACAGCGCACAGCTCCCAGTCCAAACCGTAGCCCTCGCTCGCCCATCCCTGGACGACGTATTTCTGCGCATGACCGGGCGTTCATTGCGCGAATCAGCCTGATCATTCTCCTTATAAGGAACAACCACCATGAAAAAAGTCATGACCGAAACTCGCTTGATGTTCGCCTGGAATCTCAGAATCACGCTGCGCAGCCCGATCTGGGTGATTATTGGGCTGATTCAGCCGGTACTTTATCTGCTGCTGTTCGCTCCCCTGCTGGATAATCTCTCCAACAGCGGCAGTTTTCCCAAAGGGGGAGCGCTGAATGTCTTTACCCCTGGCCTGCTGATTATGATGGGCATTTTCAGCGGCGCATTCGTCGGTATCTACCTGATCGAATCCCTGCACAACGGCGTACTAGAGCGCCTGCGTGTCACGCCGGTCAGCCGGACCGCGCTGCTGTTAGGAATGCTGCTGCGAGATATGCTGGTTTATATGGTGCAGTGCGCCATCCTGGTGGGCGCCGGGCTGTTAATGGGGTTGGACCCTGACCCGGTGGGGCTGCTGGTCATGTTTGTGCTGCTCGGACTGGTCAGCCTGACCATTGCCACCGTATCCTATGGGTTAGCGCTGGCCCTGCGTGACCAGGATGCCCTGGTGCAGATGATTCAGTTTTTTGCTGTGCCGCTGCAACTGCTCTCTGGCATTCTGCTCCCGATGACGCTGGCTCCCCGCCTGCTGCGTAATATCAGCGATGCCAATCCGTTTTCACATGCCGTAGAAGCGGCGCGGGCGTTGATCATTGGCGACTTTGCCGATTACAACGTGTGGCTGGCCTTCGTCCTCTTTGCGGCGCTGGCGCTGTTAGCCTTCAACTGGGTCACCGGTTCGCTAAAACGAGCCGCCGCCTAAACGGGATTTGCAGGCGGGCCGGACGGATCAGCCCGCCTGCTGCGGTGATCTCCTCAAAATCATGTTATGATTGGGCGTCATCACTCCTCTCGATGTCTGCGCTAACAAGGATGCATGGTATGAGCGGCAGTCCGAAACCGTTTGTCGGGTTAGAACGCCAGGAATATATGAGCCTGACCACCTTTCGTAAAACGGGCGTACCGGTATCTACGCCGGTCTGGTTTGCCCAGGCAGAGAACAGACTCTATGTGCTGACCGATAAAAAATCAGGTAAGGTCAAACGGATTCGTAATAACAGCGCGGTCACGGTGGCCCCTTGCACGTCGAGCGGTAAACTGCTTGGCTCAGCGGTTGAGGCACAGGTGCGGATCCTGCCGCCAGAGGAAGAATCGGCAGCAGTGCGCGCACTGAACAAAAAATATAGCTGGAAAAAGAAGGTGTTTGAGCTTATGCTGGTGCTTCAAAGATCAAAACGACAGAATATCTATCTCGAAATTGTGGAGCGGTGATCATGGCTCAGTTCATTTGTATTGGCGCGCCCTATTTTTTAGGGGAACATTTGCCGCAGCGTACCGAGGTTGTCGC
>JACRBK010000374.1 GCA_016234525.1 Chloroflexota bacterium | reverse complement strand
TATTCCGGCACAGCCGATCACCTGCGTTATGCCGAAATGCTGGTCCGCACGATCTCGAATGCGTGGTGTGCTACCTCACTGTTCTGGTTTAACGCCATGGACGGGCGCGGGCCATCCCCGCTGGCGCAGTCGATCCGCGAGCATCAGGACTTGATGCGCTGGCACGGCGAGCATAATATCCCGGTGGAGGGCAACGAGTCCTATCATTGGGGGATGCGCGATGCGCCGGATGTGGTCGTGTGCGCCTCCGCCTATCTGTATGCATATAACGCACGGCAGGCGGGCGTGCGGGATTATATCCTGACCTATATGTTTCAGAGTCCGCCGCAGCTTTCTAACGCGATGGACCTGGCGCGCTGTCTGGCGATCCTCGAACTGAGCGAAAGTTTCGCCAGCCCCGATTTTCGCATCTGGCGGCAAACGCGCACCGGCCTGCTCAGCTACCCGGTGAATCTCTACCGGGCGCGGGCGCATCTGGCCCAGAGTATCATGTTACAGATGGCGGTGCGGCCTCACATTATTCATATTGTGGGCTACACCGAAGCTAATCACGCCGCCAACGCCGACGAAGTGATCGAAAGCGCACAGATGACACAGGATGTGGTCGAAACTGCCCTGCGCGGGAATCCTGATATGACAGCGGACCCGGCAGTTCAGCGCCGCAAATCTGAATTGATCGCAGAAACGCATTTGCTGATCGATACGATCCGGACCTTGGGGCGGGATGTCTCTGATCCGCTTAGCGACCCGGCGACGCTGGCTCAGGCGGCAGCCTCCGGCCTGATGGATGCGCCGCAGTTGGTCAACAATGCCTATGCGCCGGGGCAGGTACGCACGCGCAGTGTGAGCGGCGCAATGTGTGCCATCAACCGCGCCGGGCGAGTTTTGACGGAGGCGGAACGGCTGAACGACCTCCGGCACAAATTCGCGCTTGAGATTTGATCCCAATCGCGGTACACTTTGTCTGTCAGCCAAATTTGTCAGCCATCCGGACCACGGTTATCACTCATCCACGCCCTGTTTTGAGCCAGCGCAGGGCCGTTGTGGGCCGTGTCTGGATTTTTTTTTGCTCCGGCGGATCGTATGCTGCGGTCCGTATTCTGTGTTTAGCACTGTATGGAGGCTCTAGTGGCAGGTAAAGTACGTGTTGCAATCATCGGGGTAGGGAACTGCGCTAATTCGCTGGTCCAGGGTATTCAATATTATAAAAATGCTCAGGCAGATCACGAAGTGCCGGGGCTGATGCACGTCAATTTGGGCGGTTATCATATCAGCGACATCGAATTTAGCGCCGCTTTTGACATCGACGCCGAGAAGGTCGGCAAAGACCTCAGCGAAGCGATCTGGTGTGGGCAGAACAACACCATCAAATTTGCCGATGTGCCGCGCCTGAACGTGCCGGTCCATCGTGGCATGACGCATGACGGCCTGGGCAAATATCTCAAGCAGAAAATCACCAAAGCCCCCGGCCCGACGGCGGATATTGTGCAAATCCTCAAAGACACCAAAACCGATGTCGTGGTGAACTATCTGCCGGTGGGCAGCGAACAGGCCACCAAGTGGTATGTCGAACAGATTCTCAACGCGGGCTGCGCCTTCGTGAACTGCATCCCGGTCTTTATCGGGCGCGAACCCTATTGGCAAAATCGTTTTGCCGAACGTAACCTGCCGATCATCGGTGACGACATCAAATCGCAGGTCGGCGCGACGATTTTGCACCGCGTGTTGGCGAACCTGTTCAAAGATCGCGGCATTCAACTGCTGCGCACCAGCCAGTTGAACGTGGGCGGCAATATGGACTTTTATAATATGCTCGAACGCGAGCGCCTGGAAAGCAAGAAGATCTCCAAAACCAGCGCCGTGACCAGCCAGGTCCCGCTCGAAGCCGATAACGTCCATATTGGCCCCAGCGACTATGTCGCATGGCTGACCGACCGCAAATGGGCTTATATCCGGTTGGAAGGGGCAGCATTTGGTGATGTGCCTCTGAATCTCGAATGCAAGCTGGAAGTGTGGGACAGCCCCAACAGCGCCGGTGTGGTCATCGACGCAGTGCGCTGCGCCAAACTCGGCCTGGATCGCGGCCTGTCGGGTACGCTCGAAGCCCCGGCTTCCTACTTCATGAAGTCGCCGCCCATCCAGCATCCGGACGATATCGCCCGCAATTCGACTGAAGCTTATATCGCAGGGACCAATACCGCGACGGTCAAACCGCCGAAGGGCTGGACTGGCTCCGACAAGCCCTCGGTCCCGTAGATCGAACCCCCTCCCCTAGTTTTTTCCGATCCCCTCTCCACCTGTCTTGACAAGGTGGAGGGGGGATTTTAGTCCTGGTTGCCCCCATTGTGCCTTTCTACCCCCCTTTTTGCACCGATTTTGTTTAGACACTCCGACAAATTAGTATATAATAGGAATCAGGGTAAGCATGATTGGTCACAAGCGGTAGTGGTGCTAGTGGTTATATCGGAGGGGATCAGTGGTAACTGAGCAAATATGTGAAAAATGCGGCAAATCGAATCCCCCGCAGGAAAAAATTTGTTATTCATGCGGTGAGCTTTTGCCAGCCGGAAAGCAGGCTATTTCTACGCACGCTTTAGGGGATGACCCGGCGCTTAAGCCGGAGGTTCGTTGGGGAACCGCTTTTTTTGGCAATGATATGGTGCTGCGGATTCATGTACGCTGCACCAATGAGATTCTCGAAATATCATTCCGCGATGAATGTGTGCTGGGGCGCGCCGCCGACGGGGCCACGCCCGATGTCGATTTGAATGGCTGCGAAGGCGATAACCTGGGCGTTTCGCGCCGTCACACTAAACTGACGCGCCAGCACGAAACCGTGATGGTGCAGGATTTGGGCAGTTTGAATGGGACTTTCCTCAATGGGCAAAGGCTGCTGCCTTACCAGCCGCGCGTGCTGCGGAATGGCGATGAACTCAGCCTGGGCCATTTGGCGATGAAGATCGTTTATATGCGCACCCCCAAACCTGAAACTACTCCACTGCCGAAAGAAAAAAACACTCCGGCAGAGTGAGTGCGTTCCCAAGACACCGGCCTTCTAGAGGTAAATCCGTAGGCTAAGCCTATTTTTCTCGTTTAGCCTCACCCCAACCCCTCTCCATTTTGTGGAGAGGGGCTTAAGCCTTTGATGTGATCTATTCGTCGTTCTTATCTCGCCCTTTGTGATCACGTTCGCGGAAACTCAGCCGGATCGGCGTGCCGGTGAACGGGTACTTCTGCCGAATCTGGTTTTCCAGGTAACGCTCATAGGTGAAATGCAGCAAGCCCCGATCATTGATGTGAAACAAAAAGGTAGGCGGATCGACACGCACCTGCTGCACCACAAAAATCTTGAGTGGGCGCGGCTGCCGGGTCTGGGGGGCATGACGCATCATCGCATCGCGCACCAGACGGTTAAGCTCGCCCGTTGGAATACGGACCATCCGCTCTTCTTGCACCGCGACGGCGGCTTCTAACACGGTGTGAATGCGCTGTCCGGTCAGGGCGCTGATAAAGATCACCGGCACGAACGGCAAAAAGGCGAGTTTCTGGCGGATGTCCTCGGTATAGGTGTTAACAGTCAGCGAGTCTTTTTCGATCAAATCCCACTTGTTGACGACGATCACCGCGCTTTTCAGCGATTCCTGAATCATCCCGGCAATATGCGCGTCCTGCTGCGTTATACCGTCTACGGCATCAATCACCAACAAGATCACATCGGCGCGATCAATCGACTTATGCGCCCGCAAGACGCTGTATTTTTCCAGGCCCGGCTCGACCTTGCCGCGCCGCCGGATACCCGCCGTATCGATCAGCGTGATCGGCATGTCGTTCCAGTTCAACTGGGTGTCAATCGCGTCGCGAGTCGTGCCCGCTACCGGGCTGACAATGGCACGTTCGTGACCGAGCAGTTTGTTCAGCAGCGAACTTTTGCCCACGTTGGGCCGCCCAATAATCGCGATCTTGATACTCTCGTCTTCTTCGATGTCCGCAACAGACGGCTGCATCGGCAGCGCCTTCACAATCGCGTCTAACAAGTCGCCCGTGCCGGTCCCATGCAGCGCTGAGATGGCAAATACTTCATCCAGTCCCAGGCCGTAAAACTCAAAGGCATCTTCGCGGCGGCTCGCGTTGTCAGATTTGTTCGCCGCGACTAACACGGGTTTGTTGGTGCGGCGCAGAATGTCCACGATCTCTTGGTCGGCGGCGGTGACACCCATCAGCGAATCGACCACCAACACGATCACGTCGGCCTCTTCGATGGCGACCAATGCCTGAACGCGAATTTCAGCGACAAAATCGCGGCTGCCTTCTTGCAGCGGACTGTCAACGGGCTTAACC
>JACRBK010000373.1 GCA_016234525.1 Chloroflexota bacterium | reverse complement strand
GTTGATCCGATCCCGGTGGAGGCGCTGCGCCGAGAAATGCTGGCAACCCTGAATAACTGGGGCCGCGATATTCTGGCGGACCCCGAACCGTACAATAATCGCTTTTATCAGGCGTTTATTGTCCTGAGCTACTGCCGGATGCTGCATGATCTTCACCGGGGATTCCCTGGCTCTAAACGAGCAGCGGCAGAGTGGGCCAAAACCCATCTTGACCCGGCCTGGATCGGGCTGATTGATCGCACCTGGGCGGGGCGTCCTGATCCGGCGACTTCGGTCCGAACGCGCGCCGATCCAGCCGATTTTCAGGCAACGCTGGACTTTGTGCGGTATATCATGCGCGCGAGTGCGCCCTTCGCGGAATAACGGTAGACCTTCGCCGGGGACTGAAGCCCCGGCTATCGATGGGCAGGACCATCAATGTCCCTGCTCAAAAACGGGAACCCTCCGGCTGCGGTCCCCTCTCCAACTCGGTTGGAGAGGGGGTAGGGGGTGAGGCCGTTCTAAAATTGATACCAATTAAGCACGCCCCGCCCCTACTCCCGGCGCGCCTCATGAAACACATAATCGCGCTCTTTGACGAAGCCCACGCGCAGCGCCGTGCGTTGTGATCCCTCATTGTCGGCGTTGCAGTGCCAGCCCACCGCCGCGTAACCCTGTGTCAGCGCATATTGAACACACGCCGCCACCGTAATCGCGGCCAGCCCACGCTGCCGGTATTCGGGATCGGTCTGGATGCCGATCTCACATTGATCCCCGCTCACAGCATCGGCGACGGACCAACTCACTACGCGCTGATCGTGCAGGGTGCAAAAACCGAACCCGCGCGCCATATAATTTTCGAGTGACCCCCAATTCCCTTTCATCCAGCCCATCAAATGATCGGGAATCGTAATTCCTGGCGTATCGAGCAGCGATTGATCCACGCGCCGCACGCCATAACCCGGCACAAGCGCGGCGCGCCAGTCGTAACGAACCGCTGTGCAGACATAGTGCTGGCGCTCGATCTCGGTTCGCGGGCGCGCAAACAGCGCGTCCCAATGCGGCAGCCAGCGATCCACACAGCCGACCCACAAAGCCCTGAATTCCCACTCTCGGAACAGGGTATCGTCCACCACGCGGCGCAGTCCGCTGCAAAACGCGGGGTGATCGACACGCCCGGCGAGATAGGTTCCTTCGCTAGTGATCAACAGTGCCGCCCCCGGCTGATCGAGATCATCTGCCCAAGCCCAGCCGGGGCACGTCCCATCCACTGCCGCGCCGATGCTGATATTCCACAGCGCCAGCCTATCCGCCTCGAACAGCGGGCGCAGGCGAGAAAAACGGTCGGGAGTCAAACGGTAAAGCGATGTTTCAGAGTCAGACGGCATACATAACCTTTCCTATGGTGACACGCCAGAATACTGCGCCTAAATATAGCACGCCCGCCCGCAGACGGCGTATAATGGGCGGTGCGCCCCGAGAATATTCAGGAAGGAATTATTGATGACCGCTTCCTCATATAAAGATGTTGATTCATTAGTGGCTGAGACTTTCCGGCTCTACATCCAAGGGGAGGTCGCCCAGGCGTGCGATCTTATTACCGCAGGACTCCCGGCTTTTCCTGACAATACCCGCTATTTGCAGGCGATGCGTGCGATGCTGCTGGCCTGTCTGAAACAGACCGGCCCGGCGCTGGATGTGCTGCGTAACCTGATCGAAAGTGGGTATTTTATATCCGACCTGGACTGGAATGATGGCGATTTTGATTCGATCCGCGAAGATCCTGAATTTCACCGGCTGCACGCGCTGTCGGATCAGAATATGGCGGCAGTGCAAGAATCTGCACGCCCGGCCCTGACGACCCTCGTGCCGGACGGTGGCAAAAAACCGCTGCCGCTGCTGATGGTCCTGCATGGCAACCGAAGCAGCGTCGCGTGGCATCGTGCCCACTGGTTCCCTGCCGTAGAGGCGGGCTGGCTGGCCGCGCTGCCACAGTCCTCACAGCTAGCCGGATTGGACAGCTTCGATCAGCCTGCCTATAGCTGGAATGACGAAAACATTGTGGACTGGGAAATCCGCGAGCACCTGGAAACGCTGCGTCAGGAGTATCACTATGACACGGCGCGGGTGATCCTGGCGGGTTTTTCTCGCGGGGGAGAGAACGTGATCCGGCTGGCGCTGACCGGGGCGATTGAGACGCGGGGATTCATCGCGGTATGTCCCGGCGGACCCTATACGGGAAATCCGGAGCACTGGACCCCGATCATCGCGGCGGGCAAAAAGCGCGCCGTGCGAGGAGTGATTATCACCGGCGGGCAAGATCACCATTCCGCCCCGAACACGTTGATCCTGATCGAGCGGCTGCACGCAGCGGGCATCGCCTGTGAACACACCCATTATCCCGACATGGGCCACACCTACCCACCGGATTTTGCCGCCAAACTGACAGAGATGTTAGCGGCGCTGGGCAAAAAATAGTAAAAACCAGCCTCACTTAAGCCAAAATCTAGCCCACCCCTTGATCCCCTCCCCACTACGCTGCGCTGGTGGAGAGGGGAAAAAACCGGCGCAGCAAGCGGCGCCCCTACACAAAACACTCCCCCTCTCCATTCGAAATGGAGAGGGGGTCGAGGGGTGAGGCTGAAATATTTGCCCCTAAAAGGCGGGGGATAGGGGTAACGCCCCTGCTAGGCGGGCGTGGTATCCGTTTGCGGTACGGGATGGGGTTGGCGGTAGTAGAAGATGGCGGCGAGAGTCCCCGCCAGACACAGCGCCGCGCAGATCAGGAGTGTGATCGACACGCCCACCACATCCGACAATGCCCCGATGAAAAATCCCCCGATGGGGGTAGTCCCCATAAATAACAGCACATGCAGGCTCATGATCCGGCCCCGCATCTCGTCGGGCGCAAGCAGTTGCAGCAGCGTGTTAGACGATGCGGCGAACGTCACACCCGCGAATCCCATACCCACCAAAAAGATCGCCGTGACAAAGTAGACCTGGGAGAGCGCCACCAGCGCGAAACACAGGCTGAACGCTCCCGCTCCTAATAACAGCCGCCGCATGGTGATTTGCGTAAGATAGGCCGTGACGAGTGCCGCCAGCAGCGACCCGATCCCCACGAACGAGCCGAGTGTTCCAAAGCCGGTGGCGTCCGTCTTGAGGATAAAGCGGGCCAGCAGCGGCAGCATCACCGAATAGTTAAATCCAAAGGTGCCAATCGCCCCGACACAGATCAGAATGGACAGGATCGCAGGGGTATGCCACGCATACGACACCCCTTCGATCAGCCGTTTAGTCGCTGATCCGTTGGTTGCCGGGCGCGCGGCGTGCAGCAGCGCGGTGTTCATGCGCAGCAGGGCGATCAAAACCGCCAAAAAACTGACCGCGTTGAGCCACAGCGCGGGCGCGATCCCGATCTGGTCAATGATGATCCCCGCCATCGACGGCCCCAGAATACGCGCGGTATTAAACACCATCGAGTTGAGCGCGATGGCGTTGGGCAGATCGTCACGCCCGACCATTTCTACGACAAACGCCTGTCGCACCGGGGTATCCAGCGCGCTGACCAACCCTTGCGCCGCCGCCAACAGATAAATATGCCACAGTTGGATCACATCCAGCGCGACCAGCAGCCCAAAAATGAACGCCTGGATCATCAAAGCGAACTGGGTGAATACCAGGGCATGATGTTTGCGCAGCCGGTCCGCGATCACGCCGCCGTAGAGCGCCAACAGCGTCACCGGCAAAAATTGCAGCGCGGCAACTGTCCCCAATGAAAGGGCTGATCCGGTGATCTGGAGGACCAGCCACGCCTGCGCGGTAGTCTGCATCCACGATCCGGTGATCGAGATGACCTGTCCGATCCAGTAATTTCGATAATTCGGATTGTGCAGGGCGCGGAAACCATGCCCCAGATTATGAGGCGGTTGAGGCTGAGTCGGGGTAGATGCGACAGCTAAACCATCGCTAGGAGCGTGATCGGCCATGATATTGAGGCGACTTTGACCTTTTTACCCCTATCCCTCTCTGTTCCCACAGGCATCAGATTAAGCTATTTTTCCCTATTTTAGCCTCACCCCAACCCCTCTCCATGCCATGGAGAGGGGCTAAACCTTCGCTTAGAATTCCCCTTCTCTACAACGTGGAGAAGGGGCCAGGGGATGAGGCTCAGCGAAAAACAGCCCAAACGATAGGGGCTGAGGCCATTTTTATGTGTTTATTGTTGGCTTTCCTCGCGCGGATCGCCAGCGACCATACACACGGTGTGATGTGTGCGGAACAAGCTGTATGTATCGCCCTGCCCCGGCACGGCTTTGAGAACGTTCTCAGATTGCATGATAGAGAGCCACAGGTCCAGATCGTTATCCAGAAGCTGCATCCGTTCCTGCATCGCTTCACGGGTGATCGGCTGGCGATGTTCGTACAGATCGAGCAGCACGCGGATAAAACGGTTGCGTTCATTCAGGATATGCTGCACCTGCGGCGCTTGTTCCACCAACGAAATCCCTTTGGTGGTAAAGTCGCTCTGCGGATTGGCGTATTCCTCAATCAACACGGCCCCGGCTTCCATCAATTCTTCGACGGCTTCCTGAAAGGTCGTGCCAGGATCAAACGGGCGCAGGCGGCGATGCAGGCTGCCCAATGGACACCATGCAAAACCTCGGAAGCTGGTGAACTGTTCCACGCTGATAATCACGCGGCGGACCATTTCATCCACTTCTTCGCGGCTCGTGCCCGGCAGCACCGGCAGCGCTGTGGTTGGCCCTTGCGGGGGCAGTTTGATCACCGGGACGAG